>NZ_JBYCLE010000567.1:0-4715 GCF_057473765.1 Mycobacterium sp. TH-M106
CGGGCCACCTTCATCGTCGATCCCAACAACGACATCCAGTTCGTGTCGGTGACCGCCGGGTCGGTCGGCCGCAACGTCGACGAGGTGCTGCGGGTGCTCGACGCGCTGCAGTCCGACGAGCTGTGTGCGTGTAACTGGCACAAGGGCGACCCGACGCTCAACGCGGGCGAGCTGCTCAAGGAAGCAGTGTGAGGACCGGATGAGTATCGACAACCTCAAGGCTGCGATACCGGAGTACGCCAAGGACCTCAAGCTCAACCTCGGCTCCATCACCCGCACCACCGCACTCGACGACGAACAGCTGTGGGGCACCCTGCTGGCATGCGCGGCGGCCACGGCTAACACCCAGGTGCTGGCCGAAATCGGCGCTGAAGCCGCCGACAATCTCTCGGCCGAGGCATATCAGGCCGCGTTGGGCACGGCGTCGATCATGGGTATGAACAACGTGTTCTACCGCGGACGGCACTTCCTCGACGGCGCCTACGACGATCTCCGACCGGGGCTGCGGATGAACATCCTGGCCAACCCCGGGGTCAGCAAGGTCAACTTCGAACTGTGGTGTTTTGCGGTCTCGGCGATCAACGGCTGCTCGGCGTGCCTGGGCGCCCACGAGCACACGGTCCGGGAGGCCGGTGTGAGCCGCGAGACGATCTTCGAGGCGCTCAAGGCCGCTTCCATCGTGGCCGGGGTGGCGCAGGCGATCACCAGTAGCCAGGCGCTGCCGGTCGCCTCGTCGTAGCGGCTACAGCGGGTCGATGCCGAGATCGCGGTAGGTCATCAGGGGAATGTAGGGCACGCCGCGGTCGACGAAGAGCTTCGCCGCCGCGTCGCCACGGTCGACCATCGGGATCACGCCGGTGACGACGCCGCCCTGATCGGTCACCCGGCGATACGCCGTCAAGACAGAGCCGCCCGTGCTGACGACGTCGTCGACGAGCAACACCCTCGTTGCATCGCCGAAGCGGGTGCCCTCGATCCATTGGTTGCGGCCACGCTCCTTGCGTTCTTTACGCACCGAGAACCAACTCTTGCCGGCCACCACAGCAATGGCTATCGCCAGGGCATCCGCGCCCATCGTCAGCCCGCCGACGGCGTCGAACTCGATTCCGTTCGCCTCGGCGAGGTCGGCCACCGCCCTGGCCACCAAGGCCAAGTTGTCGCCGTGGCTCACCGCATACTTGCCATCGATGTAGTCGTGGCTCTGCCGGCCGCTTGCCAAGGTGAACGGCTCGTCCTGTCGTTGGTAGCCACGCTGCTTCACAAGATCGCGTGCGGCGTGCCATGAGTCCGGGCGCGCGGTCACATCAGACATTGGACTCCCTTCCGGTGGTCGATGCAACGGCATCTCGTGCCAGCGAGGCCAGGCCGCGGCGGCGGCAACGACGGGACCGGCGGCAACGTGGCTCAACTTCGTCGGCAACGGCGGCGCCGGCGGGTCCGGCGGGCCTCCCATCATTCCGTTCTTGTAGGGAAGTTGTTTTCTGCTGCCCCGAGCAGGTGTCAGGGCCACCCGAATGGCCTTGGCGGCCGGGCAGACACCATGTGCTCCTCGGTTGACCGTATCGACATAAATTTAGCCCCCCTAGATAGTACTGTCAGCCCGGCTAAATTATTGTCGTGGTGAAGTCGATAGAGTACCGGGATGTGGCCAAAGCGCTACGCCGACATGGGTGCGTTGCCCGGCCGGGGAAGGATCGCACGTGATCTGGACCAGCCGTGCAACAAGGTGGGCAAAAGGCTGGGAACTTCATGTCCACGGCGTTGGGGTCACCCAAAGCCGTACCCTTGCAACCGCCGCCGACGAAGCACGCGACTACGTCGTCTCGCAGGCCGGGACGCCGGAATCCGATGTTCATGTCATCGTCGAGACCGACCTGGGCGAACTCGGTCAGCGGATCATCGCGATGCGCAACATGCGCCGGCATGCCGAAGCCGAGCAGATCAAAGCCGGTCATGAAAGCCGTAGGATCGCTCGGGAACTCCGCCAGCAGGGATTCTCCGTCGCCGATATTGCTGCCGTCCTAGAGGTTTCACGCGGTCGCGTGTCCCAGCTCGTCGCCGCCACGTCCAGTGAACGGTCTTGACGGCGGCGGGTGGCGCTGACTTCGCGAACCGTTACAACTGGATCACCTCACGTTTCCGGCGAGTTGGCTGACGCGCTGAAAAGACACACCCACCAGCGGTGTGTCGTCCACCATCACCCCAACGTCGACAGTCGACGAGCGGCCCTCCTTTCCACAGTCGCAGGTGTCGATCGCCTTGCGGACAACCCGAACGACACCTGGTCGGATCACGCGGTGGCCGCTGGGAACGGTAACCGTGTGCCATCTGCAAGTCCAGCGCGTTGACTCTGAGGGAGGCCACCCCGATCACTCCCCGGCCTGGGGCAACTCGTCGGCGGCGATCTCACACGGCGTTTCTGCGCCGCCGGCCCGCGGAGCCGGTGAGTCCGGCGGTGGCGGGGCCATTGGTTGACCCGCGGGCACCGCAGCCTCGTCGTGGGTGGCGGCGACCTCGTCTGCGGGCTCTGGCGAGGGCGCTGGCGCCGTCGCGTCGAGTTCGTCCACGGGCTCGGCTGCGCCCTCGGCGTCGGCAGCGTCGTCGGCATCGTCGGCGTCGTCGGCGTCGTCGGCGTCGTCTCGCGCGGGCTCGTCATCGAGCGGCTCGTCGAGTCCCTGTTCGGTGCGGCCGTCGTCGGGTGATCCCAGCCCGCCGATCGCGTCGGCGATCCGCGGAATCAGGCCGCCGAGACCTCCGCCGCCGAGGGGCAGGCCTGCGCCGGTGGGCAGGCTGAATCCGCCGGGCAGACCCGCGTCGGCGGGCGGGGCAACCTCGGCGGGCGGGGCGCCATCGAGCCGCGCGGGCGACGGCTCGGGCGGCGCGGCGGCCGGTGGAACCGGATCGGGCTGGGCCGGCAGTGGATCGGGCTGGGCCGGCGGCGGGTTCGGTGGCGGTTCCACCGCGGCGACCGGGGCGATCGGCACAAGCGGAGCCGGAGACACCAGCTCGTCGGGTTGGTAGCGCGGGCCCAGTTCGGCGGGTATCGGAAAAACCATCCCCGTCCCGGGCGCCGCCGCGGCGGCGGCCGCGTCGTAGGCGCCCGCCACCGACGTCCGCGCCGAGCGCATCGCGGTGAGCCACTCGGTGCCAATATCGTTGTCTACGTAGGGTTTTACCTGCTGGTCGATGATGTCGTCGGCGGCTTGTGTGCCTCCGGAGCCGGCCAGCACGGTGTGCGCGGCGGCCAGCCACACCGGGCGTTGCGCGCCAGTGCGGTCATCAGCGGCCATCGTCGTTGCCACTTTGTCATCGACCAGCCGCCACAGATCGTCGCGCAGCGCCGCGCACTGCTCGGCGGCCACCCGCAGCCCGGCGGCTACCGCTTCCGCGGCGGCGCAGTGCCGGCGCAGAAACCCCACGGCGGCGTCGGCTCCCGGCCCCCGCCACGCCGCGCCGAGCTCACCGGCCTGCGTGCGCTGCACCCGCAGCGCCTCCTCGGCCGCATCGACGGCCGCGCGCAGCTCGGCGAAGTCACCGTCGAGCAGCCACAGGTCCAAGCCGTCCTCGCCGTCGTACCAGTCGCGCACCTGCGCGCCGTGTGCGGTCAGGTCGGGATGCTGATAGCCGCGCAGCCGGCAGGCCGACACGTAGGTTTGGGTGTGTTCCACGGCTTCTCGGCCCTCGGCCAGCCGCGCGGGCACGTCGAACCGCTCAGCCACGCCTCAACCGACCCGGGTCGTTGCGCGCAGCTCGGCGTCGGTGTAGCCAGCCGCGCCGACCCGCAACGCAGCCGCGATCTCGGCGCTGGCCCGCGACCAGTTCGCCAACTCAGTGGCCCACCGGTCCAGGGCGCGCCGCAGCGCATCACCACCGGCGGCATGAGCCCGACCGGCATTGGCGCCGTCGAACGCCAGCCGGGGAAACCGGGTGCGCACCACGCCGTCGACGGCCTCTGCGGTGGCGTCGAACCGGTCTGCCACCGCGCGCAACGCCGCGATGTCGGCATAGACATGTTGTTCTCCCATGACGGGTATGACGGCGGGCGGGCCGCGCCGGTTCCCGCATCAGGACTCGGCGAGCTTTAGCGGTACGACACGATGCCCAGGCCGTCGATCCGCCGGAAGTCCGCCGTGTCGGCGGTGACAATCGGAATGCCCAATCGCAGGCTTGTGCAACCGATCCAGAGGTCGTTGCTGCCGATCAGTTCGCCACGACGACGCAGCTCGCGTACCACCCTTGCGTAGACCAGCGCCGTGCGATCGTCGACCGGTACGAGGGTGTGCCCCTCGCGCATGGCTGCGACGGCCGGGTGCTCGACGTCATCGAATCCTTCGGCGAACTCGCCCAGCGCGATCGTCGAGAGAAACAACTCGGCCTCGGGTGAGCGCTTGAGGAATCGATGCGCGGCGCCGTCGTCGTCGCCGGCGGAGTGTTCGCGTTGCAGGTCGATGAGAAACGTCGTGTCGACGCTCAACCGGAGCGCCACGGATCCTCCGGCGGTGCGTCGCGGCGCTGCGCGTCATCGAGACGCAGGAGAACATCGTCGCTCACGGTCGGCAGCTCAGCGAGTGCACCGAGCAACGCCGCCGCCGTGGGAACCTCGTCGCGCCAGTGCGCCCGCTTGATGACACGAGAAAACGATTCGTCGGGCGAACGCCGGGCAGCTCGCAGGCGTTCGTATGCCTCGAGATCGATCGATATGGTCTTGGTGGCCA
>NZ_JBYCLE010000568.1:0-1945 GCF_057473765.1 Mycobacterium sp. TH-M106
TCGTCTGCAGGGGCGACAGGACTTGAACCTGCAACCTGCGGTTTTGGAGACCGCTGCTCTGCCAGTTGAGCTACGCCCCTTCGCGGTCGGCAGGCCAACCTGCGTCGTCGCCGCCGTTCGGCTCACGGAAAGCGCTGGTGGTGGGAGAACCCCGAAGTCCGAGTGTACATCGGCGCACGTATCAGGTCCTAATCAGGCCAGTCAGGCCGTTCGGACCACCTGGCCGGTTTCGGCGTCCCATTTGAGGTTGACCGACTCGTCGCCCTCGTGGCCCATCATCGTGGTGAATGACTCCAGAACCAGCTCACCGTCGTCGTTGGTGCACAGGTTGCGGGTCACCACGATGTCGGCGCCGAACCGTTCGGTCACCGAAGCGATCTCCATCCGGGCGTACAGTTTGTCGCCGGCCTTGATCGGCTTGTGGTAGACGAACCTCTGGTCGACCTGGACCATCTGCATGGTGGTGTAGCCGGTGTCGACGTGGCGGAAGAAGTCAGCCTGGACCAGCTTTCCGAGAATCACCGCGAACGTCGGTGGTGCGACCAGTGATTCGTAGCCCAACTCTGCGGCCGCCTTCTCGTCGACGCTCGCCGGATCCTCGGCTTTGACCGCTCTGGCAAACTCGCGGATCTTCTCCCGGCCCACTACAAAAGAGTCGGGGTAGCGCCAGATCATGCCCCGCACATCGGTTTTGATCGCCATGATCAGGCGAGCCTGGCCGATGCGACCGCGCGGCCGAAGATCTTCTTCCCACCGGTGGTGGCCGTGAGCGCAATCGTCACCGACTTGCTCTCCGGGTCAACGGATTTGACCCGGCCATTGAATACGATCTCGGCACCCTTGCCGTCGTTCGGCACCGGCACCACGGCGGTGAAGCGGACGTTGTACTCGGTGACGGCGCCGGGGTCGCCGATCCACGCCGTCACATAGCTGCCGCCCAGGCCCATGGTCAGCATGCCGTGCGCGATCGCGGTGTCCAAGCCGACCTGCTTGGCGATCTCGTCGTCCCAGTGGATCGGGTTCAGGTCACCGGACACCCCGGAGTAGTTCACCAGATCCGCTCGGGTCAACGGAATGACCTTCTCCGGCAGCTGGTCACCGACCTTGACCGAACTGAACTCACGCAGCGCCATCGCTAAAGCCCTCTTCCCCATCGCCGGCACGGCCCGCCAGGGTCGTGTAGGTCTCCTGCACAATGTCACCGGCCTCGTCGGTGACGATGTTCTTGGTCACGATGATCTCGGTGCCATGCGCCCGGCGCACCGAGTCCACGTAGACGTCGCAGTACAGCTTGTCGCCGGCCTTGACCGGCTTGAAAAACTTCAGCATCTGATCGACCTGGACGATCTGCGCGTCGTTGGTGGTGATGTGGGCATCGGCGAAGAAGGCGCTCTGAGCGCTGTAGCCCAACACCGACGTGAATGTCGGCGAGGCCAGCAGCCCGTCGTAGCCGAGGTCGGCAGCCGCCTTCTCGTCAAAGCTTGCCGGGTCTTCGGCCTTGACCGCACGAGCGTATTCCCGGATCTTCTCCCGCTCTACCTCGTAATGGTCGGGGTATCGATAATGCATCCCGACGACGTCTTTGCGCAGCGACACGCTGTGTAAACCTACCTCGTCAGAGTGAGTAATTGCTCACGACCCGCGGTCTACCGCGATTCGCGGTGCAGCTGGTGCTTGCCGCAGTTGGGGCAGAACTTCTTCAGCTCCAGCCGGTCGGGGTCGTTGCGGCGATTCTTTTTAGTGATGTAGTTGCGGTGCTTGCACACCTCGCAGGCCATGGTGATCTTCGGCCGCACGTCGGTACTGGACGCCACGTCTGCTGCCCTCTTTCGTGTTCGCGGTTGCTGCGTCGTTGTTGCGTTGTAGCGATGGCCGGACTCGAACCGGCGACCTAACGATTATGAGTCGTTCGCTCTAACCGACTGAGCTACATCGCCTCGGGGCC
>NZ_JBYCLE010000569.1:0-1927 GCF_057473765.1 Mycobacterium sp. TH-M106
ACCAGCCGCCGCGCCGCAGCTGGTGGGACCGGCTGACCGGAAACCACGACGGCTACGGCTTCGAGATCGACGGCCGCGACGAGATCGGCGCCCAGGCCCTCACCGAGCTGGCCGGGCGAGCCATCAACGACGTCGCCAACACCGTCACCCAATCCGCAGACCACGTGATGGGATTCTTCGTGCGGCTCCGTACCGAACTGGGGTTTTATCTCGGGTGTGTGAACCTGCGGGACCGGCTCACCACATCCGGTGTTCCGACCTGTTTTCCGGTCCCGACAACGGCCGACGAGCCACGGTTTGGCTGTCGCGATCTGCGCGACGTGGGGCTGTGCCTGACCACCACCGAGACAGTCACCGGCAACGACGTCGACGCCGATGGCACGTCGTTGATCATGATCACCGGCGCGAACGAAGGCGGGAAGTCGACGTTTCTGCGCAGCGTCGGCACCGCACAGGTGATGATGCAAGCCGGCATGTTCGTCACCGCCGAGTCGTTCCACGCCAACGTTCGAGACGGCGTCTTCACGCATTTCAAAAGGGAGGAAGACGTCACCATGACACGGGGGAAGCTCGACGAGGAACTCGCCCGGATGAGCCAGATCGCCGACCACATCGGGGCGAAGTCGATGCTGCTGTGCAACGAATCGTTCGCCTCCACCAACGAACGCGAGGGGTCACAAATTGCGCGGGACATCGTGCGCGCCCTCGTCGAAACGGGTGTCAAAGTGGTTTTCGTCACCCACCTCTACGACCTTGCCCACAGCCTCTACGCCCGCCAAGATCCCGCTGACGTGTTCCTGCGCGCCGAGCGCCGCCCCGATGGCGCACGCACCTTCCGGCTGATGCCCGGCGAACCCGAACCCACCAGCTACGGAGAGGATTCGTTCCGGCGGGTCTTCGGCCGCCCCGCCCGGGGTGGACAAGTGCCGGACGACTACCGGGGCTGAGCGGGTGCGTGAACCACCAGCGGCACCCCGGGGAAGCAGGCCGCCATCTCCGAACGCGCCCGGCGCAGCGCGGCGGTCCCGTAGCCCTTCTTGCGATGCGCGGGATGAATCCAGATCCGCACGTTCACTTCGCCGTGGGCGAGGTCGCCGAAGACCATCCCGACCTTCTCGGTCCCATCGACCGCGACGAACCACGCGGCGTCTTCGTCGTCGACCCGCGCCAGCCCCGAATGGATCTCGTCGTCGAGACCGTCGGCCGGGCGCCCGGAACCGTCGCCGCTGGCGTGCACGTCGGCGGTGCGCAGGGCGAAGATGTCACGGTCCGCGTCGCCGGCGAACGGACACAGCATCAACGTCTCGCCCAGGCTCGCCGGACGCTCACCCAGGATGAACGTCAGCTCGTTGTTCAGGTCGTCGAGTTCGTCGGCGATCTTGCGTCGCGAGTCCTTGGTGAGTTGGTCAAACGACATCCCCATCACCGCCTCACACCCCAGGCGTGACGTTCCGAGCAGCTCCGCGATGGCCTTCACCGCAGCGGGGCGGTCGTCGGAATCCACGATGACGTCGAGCACGTCATGGCGGCGCTCCATCGCTTTGAGCAAGGCATCAGTAATCGCGCGGCGGGAGACAGCACGGTCGAGGGCGGTCATGGCTCAAGCGTAGAGCGCATCTGCGCGCCCCGCACTACTCAGGCAGGCGCAACTCCGGCTTCTCCACCTCTTCGATGTTGACGTCTTTGAAGGTGACCACCCGCACCTGCTTGACGAACCGGGCCGGCCGGTACATGTCCCACACCCACGCATCGGAGAGCTGCAACTCGAAATACACTTCGCCGTCGGCGTTGCGCGGCACCAGCTCCACGCCGTTGGCCAGATAGAACCGCCGCTCGGTCTCCACCACGTAGCTGAACTGGCCCACGATGTCCTTGTATTCGCGGTACAGCGAGAGCTCCATCTCGGTTTCGTACTTCTCGAGATCCT
>NZ_JBYCLE010000570.1:0-10058 GCF_057473765.1 Mycobacterium sp. TH-M106
AGCGGGTGACCAGGATGCCGCCGATCGTCAGCTTCGGGTTGAGCCGGTCGCGCACCTTCTCGACGGTGTCGGTGAGCAGCGCCAGCCCGCGCAGCGAAAAGTACTCGCATTCGGTCGGGATGACGACGTCGTCCGCGCAGGAAAGTCCGTTGACGGTGAGCAGACCCAGCGACGGCTGGCAGTCAATCAACACGTAGTCGTAACGGTCCAGCACCGGGCGCAGCGCACGGCTCAGGGACTGCTCCCGGCCCACCTCGTTGACTAGCTGGATCTCGGCGGCGGACAGGTCGATGTTGGACGGCACCAGGTCCAGGTGCTTGACCTGGGTTGCGATGAGCACTTTGTCGATCGAGACCCGTGGCTCGACGAGCAGGTTGTGAATGGTGTGCGCCAAGTCGTAGTGCGGCACCCCCAGGCCGGCCGACAGGGCACCCTGCGGGTCCAGGTCCACCAGCAACACGTGCCGGCCGTACTCGGTCAGCGCGGCGCCCAGGTTGATCGTCGAGGTGGTCTTGCCGACGCCGCCCTTCTGGTTGCACATCGCGATGACCTTGGCCGGGCCGTGCGACGTGCGCGGCTTAGGCTCCGGGATCGCACGGGGCGGGCGCCCGGTCAGGCCGACGCCGGCACTGCCGTCAGCGTCCTCGCTCACGCGCGCCGCTCCTCTTCATCGCGTCGCCCCCGCAAGCGGGCGTACCCGCACTGCATCGTCGCTGGCGCGGCTCATGTTAGTCAGGTGTCGTCAACCGTGACGGCACTGCGGTGGCGAACATCCGCAAGAGTCTAGCCGGTTACGTCGCCTGAGCCGGGCAGAAAATCGGCCGGGACACCAATCGATCGGCATAAAGTTGCCACCATGGACCTCAAGCAACGCATGCCGTTCCTGCGCTGGTCGGTCTTACGATTGCTGGTCGGAGAACGCAACATCACCGCAACGGGCCAGATCGGCGACGGACGCGAGGCCGCGGCAGTTGGCTACGTGCTGAAAAACGCCCGCGCGGGCGACATCGACGACGTGCTGGCCACCATCGACCGCTTCGCCTACCAGAAGTCGATGCTGATCAACGTCGGCGACGAGAAGGGCGCGCTGCTCGACGCCGCGGTGCGCCGCGCCGACCCGAAACTCGCCCTGGAGCTGGGCACCTACTGCGGCTACGGCGCGTTGCGCATCGCCCGAGCGGCGCCGGCGGCCAAGGTGTACTCCGTCGAGCTTGCCGAAGCCAACGCCGTCAATGCCCGGCAGATCTGGGCGCACGCCGGGATTGGCGACCGAGTCACCTGCGTGGTGGGCACCATCGGCGACGGCGGCCGGACGCTCGACGCGCTGACCACCCGGCACCGTTTCGTCGCCGGCGCGCTGGACTTCCTGTTCCTCGACCACGACAAGGACGCATACCTGCCCGACCTGCAGAGCATCCTCGACCGGGATTGGCTGCATCCGGGCGCGATCGTCGTCGCCGACAACGTCAAAATGCCCGGTGCGCCACGCTACCGCGAGTACATGAGCCGACAACAAGGCGCGTTGTGGAACACCATCGAGCACCGGACGCACGCCGAATACCAGAGCCTGATCCGGGATCTGGTGCTGGAGTCGGAGTACCTGGGCAACCCGGGTTAACCGGCCGAACCAGGTTAAAAAATCACGATATGGCTTGCAGCAGATTCAGCGCTGACCTGTGCGTGAGCTTCCATCCGCCCTGGTTGACGAACTTGACTTTCAGTGTTTGCGGCGGAGTTTTGGGGCTGGAGCCCGTGACGGAGGCCGTCGCCGCACCCGGCTCGGCCGGTTGAATGTCCGATACGTTGAAGGTGATCGGCCAATCCCCACTGTCGACGGCCTGCTGGACCTTGCGGTTGGCCAGGGAAGCTTCGGTGGGCGAGATCCCGCCCTCGATCAAGTTGGCCTTGTTCTCGAACGGGATGTTGGCGTCAGCGAGACCGGCCAGAATGCCCACCAGCACGTCGGCGGCAGGTAGGTCGGCCGCCGGCTCCAGCGGCAACGGCACACCGAAGACAACCTGCTGCACGTGGGAGGCGACACCGCTATTGACCGGGCCACCGGCCAAGACGCTCGACGCAATGGATGTCAAGCCTGCTGCGACAGCGGCGACGGCGGTGCCCGCTCCCACAGTTGCGATGCCGACGCGAAGTGATTTCACAGCCACGATTGCCCCTTCGATTGCGAGCCGATACCGAACATTTAGTCACACTATCGTCTCATCGGCAACGTGTCACCGGTATTCGTCCCCAGTTTTCAGGTCACCTGCGTAGAACGGGGTGCTTCCCGATTATGACGTGGCCATGGCAGCAGCATGGGCACTCGAGCCCGGTAGTCGCGGTACGGAAGGCCCAGCGCTGCCAGCAGGTCGTGTTCTTCGAGCTGCAGTGCGATAAGGATGTAAGCCGTGGTCGCCACCGCGAAGAGCAGATGTCCTGCCGTCATCGTCGGGGTGGCCCAGAACGCGACGATGAAGCCCAGCATCATCGGGTGCCGCACCAGTCGATACAACAGCGGGGTTCGAAACCCGATGTCTGCGTAGGGCTGACCACGACAGGCCAGGTACACCTGCCGCAACCCGGCCAGGTCGGAATGGCTGATCATGAACGTCGCCGCCAGCACGGTCGCCCAACCCAGCCAGAACAGCACGTGCAAGACGACGCGCGCTACCGGTGTTGTCACGTTCCACATCACCGCAGGCATTGTGCGCCATTGCCAATACAGCAGGAACAGCACCAGGCTCGACAGCAGGACGTAGGTGCTGCGTTCGATGGTCTGCGGCACGAACCGCGTCCACCACCGCTTGAACGCCGGACGTGCCATCACGCTGTGCTGGACGGCGAACAGGCCGAGCAGCAGCACGTCGACCGCGATGGCTTCGCCGATCGGCGCGGTCAGGCCAGCGTCGACACTGCGGGGGACCGTGATGTTGCCCACAAAGCCGATCGCATACAGGAAAGCGGCCAGAAAAATCACATAGCTCACGGCGCCGTAACCGATTGTCAGAATCCCCTTCACGCGTCCACCACCTTGTCATGCGCAGTCAGCGATCGAACACCTATTGAGCGGTTTGAGGGACGTCGGGTGAGATGCGCTGCACGTGCCCTTGTCGATTACCTCAAGCATGGCTCGGCGTTTGGACGGCTGACACTGCGGAGGAGGTGACCACAAGCCGTCGCTTGGCGGTGGCCACCTGCCGTCGCTTGGCGGTGGCCACCCGCCTGACGATCTTCGGGCGCAACAGCAGCGCGGGCGGATCGACGAGGTTCATCACCCGGAAGAATCCCTCGGTGGCCACCGGGTCGGATTCCGCGGCTGTCAGCAGACGGTCGGTGTACCAATTCGCCAGCCGGGTCCGCACCGAACGCCGACCCTGAACCTGCGGCACCGCAAGATCAGCACCGCAGGCCAGCTGCCACGCCGCGCCGACCGGCTTGGCCGCGGCCCGGAAGAACCGCCAGCTCAAGTCACGATCCCCCGCAGACAGGCAATCGCGCAATATGACCGCCTCCAACGCGGCCACCGACATGCCCTGACCATAGACAGGGTTGAAGCTGCACATTGCGTCGCCGAACACCAGCAAACCCGCCGGGAAACGGAGCATCTTGTCGTAGCGGCGTCGCAGGCTGGCCGGATAGCGGTAGCGAGACACCTCGGTCAGGGGTTCCCCGGCTTCGAGCGCGGCCATCATGGGAGGTGGGGCGAACTCGGCGGCGTAGCGGATCATCCCGTCCCGGTCGGTGGGCGGTTCGTGCCCGACCAACCCGGCCAGGGTCACCATCCAGGTGTCGTTCTCGCACGCGAAGAGCGCCCCACCGGTCGGCCGTTCCGGCACCGGCCCGACGAGGATCAATTTCTCGGTGAGCGTGCCCGGTGGCACGCACACCAGCTGGCTGGCATAGGCCACCTCGACCACTATTCGGTCCTCCATCGGACGGCCATAGCCGAGCGCATCAAGAAACACCGGTGTGCGCCCGGCGCAACCCATGGCATCGACCACCAGGTCGGCAGTCAGCTCTCGTTCGTGGCGGGTGTCACGGTCGGCTATCCGGACGCCGGTGACCCGATCCGGCCCGGCCGCGACCAGCTCGACAACATCATGGTCGTCGAGAAGCGTCACGTTGCCGATGGCCCACACCCGCCCGCGGACGAGGGCCTCCAGAAACGGCCGACTAGCGAGATAGGACGTCATCGGTTGGGTGAACGAACATGACCTGTTGAGGTCGTGTCCGCTGAAGCGCAGCCAGACCCGCGACAGGTCACCGTGATCGAGGACGTTCGCCCCAGCCGCGGCCAGCTCGTCGAGTATCCCGGGAAAGAGCTGACCCAAGGCCTCCGAGCCGCTCGTCAATAGGCCATGGACATGCCGCCCCTGCGGAACCCCGCGTCGCTGGGCAGGCCCGTGTGGCAATTCGTCCCGTTCGACCACCGTGACCGCGTCATAAAAGTCGGCGAGCGCCCGAGCGGCAAGTAGTCCGCCTATACTGGCGCCCAGCACGACGGCGTGCTCACCGAGCCGGCCCATGTCAATTCCTCCGCGGCAACGCCCGGCAACCCTTGCCGGGCCTACCCAGGATCTATCGGCGAGCTCGAACCACCTAGAGTAGACGGCTACCCTAAATTCCCGCGGCCAGGATTACCGCGCCCGCGGGTGTGCACCCGCCCACACCTCGCGCAGCGCGTGCACGGTGACCAGGGTGTAGATCTGGGTCGTCGTCACCGAGGCGTGGCCCAGCAGTTCCTGGACCACCCGCACGTCGGCGCCGCCGTCGAGCAGGTGGGTGGCAAACGAGTGCCGCAGCGTGTGCGGCGACACCTTCGCGGTGATGCCGGCGGTTTTGGCCGCATCGTGCAGCACCTGCCACGCACTTTGGCGCGACAGGCGCCCGCCGCGCGCGTTGAGGAAGACCGCCGGCGTCCCCCGGCCCCGACGCACCAGCTCCGGACGCCCGCGCACCAGGTAGGCGTCCAGCGCCGCGATCGCGGGCCGCCCTATCGGGACCAGCCGCTGCTTTCCGCCCTTGCCGCACAGCAGCACCGACCGGTCCCGGGCGTCGATGTCATCGGCGTCGAGGCCGACGGCTTCGGAGATCCGGGCGCCGGTGGAGTACAACAACTCCAGCAGGGCACGATTGCGCAGTGTCCGCGGGCCGTCCGACGGGCTGTCCCCACCCGCACCCGCCAGCAGCGACACCACCTCGTCGACGGTCAAGCTCTTCGGCAGCCGCCGCGACGGCGTCGGTGGCTTCACCGCGCGCGCCACATCCAGCGCGGCCAGCCCTTCGGCGGCGGCGAAGCGGTGCAGGCCCCGCACCGCGATCAGCGATCGTGCCGCCGAGACCGCCGACAACGGAAGCGCACCGTTGCCCGGGTTCGGCTGCCGCAGCGCCACCAGGAATTCGCTGACGTCGTTCTCGCTGACCCGGGCCAGGTCGTCGACGCCGCGGGCGGTCAGATGCTCGGTATAGCGACGCAGATCGCGTCGGTAGGAGCTCAGGGTGTTGGCCGCTACGCCCCGCTCTATCGTCAAATGATCCAGGTAGCCCTGCACTTGGGCCTGAATCGGTGCCGTCACCGTAGTCATCGCCGGCCCCGCCGTGCGGCGAACGCGGTCGGTTTGTCGACCCAATCCGCCTCCACCGGACGCGGTCGGGCAAAACCCTGCGTGACGCTGAAGGCCGCTAAAACGCCTCCTACCGCAATGGCGTTCACAATGTCTCCACTGAAAACCAAACGAACAGCCTCGACCAACGGATACCACCGCAGCACCAGGTCCGCCTCTTCGTCATGGGCCTCGGGACGCTCCACGTCGGTCAGTCCGGTCGCCAGGTAGACCCGCACCGATTCGTCGCTGAATCCCGGTGTGGAATCAAGGTCGACGAGCACCTGCCAGGTGCCAGCCGCCAGCCCAGCTTCCTCTTTCAGCTCACGCGCGGCGGTCAGATGCGGTGCCTCGCCGTCCATGTCGAGCAGGCCCGCGGGCAGCTCCCACAGTCGTCGACCCAGCGGGTGGCGGTACTGGCGGATCATCGGGATGTTCAACGCGTCATCTAATGCCACTACGGCCACCGCGCCGAAGTGTTCCACCACCTCCCGGGTCGCGATCTTGCCACCAGGCATCCGCACCTGGTCAGCGCGCAGGGCGAAAATCTTTCCCTGGTGTAGCAGCTGCGACGACATCGTCTCGAAGATGTGCTCAGCCACGGGCCGCCGGCTCTTGCACGGAGTCATGCCGCGATTGGCCGACAGACTGGCCGACAGACTGGCCGCCGCCGTGGTGCTGTCTGCCGTTGGACGGATGCTCAGGTTGGCTCTCGGAGTAATGTCCGGGGATCTCCACCGGCAGCCGTTCCGCGGCTTTGTAATCCATCGCTGCCCTGACGAACGCGGCGAACAGCGGATGAGGCCGGGTCGGCCGGCTCTTCAACTCCGGGTGGGCCTGGGTGCCGACGATAAACGGGTGGACCTCCGGCGGATATTCGACGAACTCCACCAGATGCCCATCCGGAGAGGTGCCAGAGAACCTCAGTCCGCTCTCCGCGATTCGCTGCCGGTAGGCGTTGTTGACCTCGTAACGGTGCCGGTGTCGTTCGGAAACCTCGGTCGCTCCATAAGCTTGCGCCACAATGGAGTCCGGGTCCAGCACCGCGGGGTAGGCACCCAGCCGCATGGTGCCGCCGAGGTCGGCGGTACCGGCGACAGCATCTTGCTGATCGGCCATGGTGGCGATGACGGGATCCGGGGTTTCCGGGTCGAACTCCGCGGAGTTGGCCTCGGTGAGACCGACCGACCGGGCGGCGTCGATCACGATGCACTGCAGGCCCAAACACAGCCCCAATACCGGTAAGCCGCGGGTCCGGGCGTAGGCGATGGCGCCTATTTTGCCCTCGATGCCGCGGATGCCGAACCCGCCGGGAATCAGCACGCCGTGTACGCCGCTCAACGCCGCCGCCGCCCCGTCTTCCGTCGCACAACTATCCGACGCCACCCAGTACATCTCGACCTTCGCGTGGTGCTTGAATCCACCGGCGCGCAACGCCTCGGTGACCGACAGGTAGGCGTCGGAGAGGTCGACATACTTGCCCACCAACGCGATTCGCACCGTCTCCTGCGGCTCATGCGCCCGGTGCAAGAGGTCGTCCCATTCGGTCCAGTCGACATCCTTGAACGGCAGGTTGAGCCGGCGCACCACGTAAGCGTCGAGTTCTTCGCGGTGCAGCACCTTGGGGATGTCATAGATCGACGGCGCGTCCGGGGTGGAGATCACCCCGTCGATGTCGACGTCACACATCAACGCGATCTTGTTCTTCAGCGGTTCGGGGACGTCACGGTCGCAGCGCAAGATCAACGCGTCCGGGGCGATGCCGATGCTGCGCAACGCGGCCACCGAGTGTTGCGTCGGCTTGGTTTTGAGCTCACCGGACGGCGCCAGATACGGCACCAGGGACACGTGCAGGAAGAACACGTTCTCCCTGCCGACGTCGTGGCGGATTTGCCGCGCGGCCTCTAAGAACGGCTGCGACTCGATATCGCCGACGGTGCCGCCGATTTCGGTGATGACGACGTCCGGGCGGTTGTTGTCGGCATCGGATTCGGCCATGGCGAGGATGCGCTTTTTGATCTCGTCGGTGATATGCGGAATCACCTGCACCGTGTCGCCGAGGTACTCACCGCGCCGCTCCTTAGCGATCACTGTCGAATACACTTGCCCGGTAGTAACGTTCGCCGACCCGGACAGGTTCCGGTCGAGAAAGCGCTCGTAGTGTCCGACGTCGAGATCGGTCTCGGCGCCGTCTTCGGTGACGAAGACCTCGCCGTGCTGGAACGGGTTCATCGTCCCCGGATCGACGTTGAGATATGGGTCAAGTTTCTGCATCGTCACTACGAGCCCGCGCGCGGTCAGCAACTGACCCAGACTGCTGGCGGTGAGCCCCTTACCCAGCGAGGAGGCGACGCCGCCGGTGACGAAGAGGTGCTTGGTGGCGATTTGGGGGTGCTTTCGCAGAGCTGGCAACAGCGACCTCCGTGACGGCCGGGCAAGACGGAAGCAGGGTGGGGGCCTGCCGACCTACGGAATCTCACCCTAACACCGCGGCCGCATCGCGCCCGTTAACACGCCCTACTGCACCACGGTCACCGAGCGGGCACCGTGCCCGGTGCCGTACTGGCCGGGGTGACCACCATTGATCAGGTTTATCACCGCTATGACGACGGTGATCCGGCCGGATTCGGTGTCGACGTCATCGACGGTGCTCACCGCCCGGGCCAGGCCGGCGTCGTCGCGAGCCACCGAGACGGCGGCGGTTCCGGACGCGCAGCCGTCCCGGCCGGCCAGCACGGTCGCCGAGCCGTGCGGAGCCAGTGCCGCGGCGAACCGGGCCACACTGGCACCCTGGTTTCCCGCGTCGTCGCCGAGGGGCCCGCCGGTGATCACCACCGCGGCGTTCGCGGCGCCGATGTGCTGGTCGCCGTAGGTCAAAAACCCGGTGTCGCGCAGCGCGGCCAGCACGGTGTCCCGCGCAGCGTCGTCGGCCGGCGGAACCGCGGGATCGGAGTTGATCAGCAGCGCGACCCCGAGCAGGTCGCCGGCTTGTGATCCCTGGTCGACCAGTTTGGTGCTCAGCTGGGCGCCGGCCGGCACGATCGACGACTCGATCACCGAGCGCAGCTTCTCCGCTGCGTCGGCGTCGACGAACTGTTGGGTCAGCGTTATCGTTCCGGTGATCGTGCCCTGGGCCTGGCCGACGATGTGCGCGACCGCATCGACGTCGTCGTCGTGTGCGTCCGGGGTGCGGAAGATCACCACCGACTTGTCGGCCAACCCGTCGCGCACGATACGGCCGGCCACCGCGGCGTCGAAGTCGTTTGCGGCGTTAAGTTTTTCGTTGAGCACGTTCTCCTGGTCGTGCAGCGCATCGATCTGGCCGCGCAGATCGCGCTTCTCCTCATGCAGCCCTGACAGCAGGGGCCCGGAGAGCAGGCCCGACCCCAGCACGATGCCGACTGCCAACGCCAGGAACACCGCGGCCAGCGAAATCGCGTGGTGGCGAGGCGAGATCACGACCCTATGTCACCCAGCCCTGCACCCACAGCGAGAACCGGTTCCAGTAGTCGACGACCCAGTGCAGCACTGTGGTGTCGGTGCGCGACACCCACAGCGCGACGACAACGGCGACCAGCATTGTCAGTACCAGCAGAGCGATGGCGCCACCCGAGATGCGGTTGCGGTACAGGGTGGCAACCGCGTGAGAGTCCACCAGTTTCTCGCCGACTTTGAGCCGGGTCAAAAACATCGACGGGGTGCTCTGCTGGCGGGTCCGGTCGAAGAACGTCTCGATGCCGGCGGTGTGGCCGGCGGTGACCAGCAGTGCCGCACCGTGATGGTCGGCCAGCAGCAGCGCCAGGTCCATCGCCGATCCGGCGGCCGGAAAGGTCATCGCGCCCACCCCGAGGTCCTGGATGCGTTCCAGGCCCGGCGCGTGCCCGTCGGCGTCGGCGGGCAGCACCACGTGGGCGCCGCACCTGAGCACGTCGGTGCTGAGTTGTCCCGGGTCGCCGACGATGAGCTGCGGGCGATACCCCGCTTTGTGCAGCACGTCGGCACCGGGCCCAACCCCGATCAGCACCGGCTGGTACTCCTTGATGAACGGCTTGAGTCCTTTCAGGTCGTCGGCGGCGTGCGGCTCGCCGGCGACCAGCACCACATGCCGGCGATGCAGGTCGATATCGACGTCGGGGATCCCGACCCCGTCAATCAGCAGTGGACTCTCGCTGCGGATGAACTCGATGGTGTTGCCAGCGAACGCCTCCAGATGGGCGACCAGACCGCTTTTGGCGTCATGCATCTTCTCGGCGATCTCGAGTTCGCTTCGCTCGACGCCGAGAGCCAGCCGTCGGTCACCGGCGTAAACGCCGCCCTCATGCAGCCGGACTTTGCTGCCGTCCCTGATCTTCTTGAAAACCGTCGGCCCAGCGTCGTCGATCAGCGTGATGCCGTTGCCGACCAGCACCTCCGGACCGAGATTGGGGTAGCGCCCGGAGATCGACGACGACGCGTTGA
>NZ_JBYCLE010000571.1:0-3355 GCF_057473765.1 Mycobacterium sp. TH-M106
GCCCGCCACCCGCGGGGGCCACAGCACGGTGACGTCGCGGTGGGTTTCCAGGTTCGCCCGGGTGTGCCGGCCGACCGGCCCGACCCGCAGCACGCCGTCGCGCAGCACCGGGTTGACCGTCGTGGTGTGCGCGCGGAAGTGGCCGTCGACGCTGATGACGTAGGCGAATCCGTAGTCGCGCAGAGCATCGGCCAGCTGGGCGAGGTCCACCTTCTTACTCACGGCGTCGAGCATAGTGCGCCACTATGGAGAGCATGGAATTCCGCTATCTGGGCAACTCCGGCCTGCAAATCTCGGAGATCACCTACGGCAACTGGCTCACCCACGGCTCGCAGATCGAGAACGACGTCGCCACCGCCTGCGTGCACGCCGCACTGGATGCCGGCATCACCTCCTTCGACACCGCCGACGTCTATGCCAACGGTCGCGCCGAAGAGGTGCTCGGCACAGCCCTACAGGGCCAGCGCCGCGAATCGCTAGAGCTGTTCACCAAGGTGTACTGGCCGACCGGACCCGGCGGCAAGAACGACATGGGCCTGTCCCGCAAGCACATCATGGAAGGCATCAACGGCTCACTACGCCGACTGGGCACCGACTACGTCGACCTGTATCAGGCCCACCGCTACGACCTTTTCACCCCGCTGGAGGAGACCATGCAGGCCTTCGCCGACGTGGTGCGGGCTGGCAAGGCGCTGTATATCGGGGTCAGCGAATGGAGCCCCGAGCAGATCCGCGGCGCGCACGAACTGGCTCGCCAGCTCGGCGTCTCGCTGATCTCCAGCCAGCCGCAGTACTCGATGCTGTGGCGGGTGATCGAACCCGAGGTGGTTCCGGTCTGCCGGCAACTGGGGCTGAGTCAGATCGTCTGGTCGCCGATGGCGCAGGGCGCGCTGTCGGGCAAGTACCTTCCCGGCCAGCCGCCGCCGGCCGGGTCGCGGGCCACCGACGAGAAAGGCGGCGCGAACTTCATCAAGCGGTTCCTGGCCGACGACGTGCTGACTCGGATACAGCAGTTGCGCCCGATCGCCCAGGAGCTGGACCTGTCGATGCCGCAGCTGGCGATCGCGTGGGTGCTGCAGAACGACAACGTCGCCGCCGCGCTGGTCGGCGCGTCGCGCCCGGAGCAGGTGACCGAGAACGTGAAGGCGTCCGGGGTGCGGATTCCCGACGACGTGTTGGCCCGCATCGACCAGGTGCTCGGCGACGCGGTGACCCGCGACCCGGCGAAGGTGGCCAAGTCCACTCCGGCGCAGCGGATGATCTAGCTGCTCGCACAACGCCTACACTGCGCTCATGAACGACGTGAATGCACAAGTGGGCACGCTGGCCGCTGAGGCGCTCGCTCTCTTCATCGATGCCGTGGACCAGATACCGTCTGGCAGCTGGGATCAGCCGTCCAATCTCGAGGACTGGAGCTTGCGCGACGTGGTGGGGCATGCCACCGGAACCGCCGCGAAGATGGTGACGCTCATCGAGGGTGGAGAGGTGCAGGCCAGGCCGGCCGACCCGGCCGACTGGAGGTGCGACAACCCGGCGGCGCGGCTTCGCGAGCTGGCCGCCAGGCTAGGTGACGTGCTGGCCGACGCCGATCTGAACGCAATGCGACCGTCGCCGATGGGCGAAGCTCCGTTGCACCAGGTACTTGGCTTTCCCGTCTCGGACCTCGCGGTGCACAGCTGGGACCTCCACCGCTCACAAGGCCGGACGGTAGAGCTGCCCGCGGGTCTACTCGCGCTATGTCGCGGATTGGTTGAGTCGGCACCGGAACAGATGCTGCGGCGACCGGGGGGCTTCGGCCCAGCTCAACCCGCACCGCCGGGCGCAACGCCGACTGCCGCGCTGATGGCCTATCTCGGTCGCTCGGTCGACGAGGGCTGAGCTCATATCCGGCAGCGAATCTCGCCGTGCAGTAGCGAGATCCAGCCGTCAGGGTCGTCGGCCCAGACTCGTCGAGATTGCGCCCAGGGTCGTGATTGACAAGAGTTCACAGCCCCCTATGCAATCTCAACGACTACGGGAAGCGGGGTGCAGCCTGGCGGCCGCGGACCAACTTGCCGGGGCGGGCGTTCGTGGGCGTGCCGTTCTCGGCGATGACCTTACCGGAGACGACGGTCGCCACGTAGCCGTCGGCGGATTGGTCCAGCCGCCGCCCGCCGGCCGGCAGGTCACGGGTCACCACCGGCTTGTGCAACCGCATCGCGGCGTGGTCGATCACGTTGAGATCAGCCTTGTAACCGACGGCGATGCGGCCCCGGTCGGCTAACCCGGCAACCCGGGCCGGCACCGACGTCAACTCCCGAATCGCTTCGGGCACCGAGATTTGCCTGGTTGCCCGGTCACGGGCCCAATGGGTCAGCAGGTAAGTCGGAAAGCTTGAGTCGCAGATCATTCCGTAGTGCGCGCCGCCATCGCCTAGCCCCAGCACGACGTCGTCGCGGCGCAGCAGCTTGCCGACGGTGTCCAGCGAGTTGTTCTCGAAGTTGGCTAGCGCGACGAGCAACATCGCGTGGCCGTCGTCGTCGAGCATCCGATCGTAGGCCTCCTCCATCGGGGAGACACCGCGAGCCTTGGCCCGGGCTGCGATGCTGCTCGACTGGTCCGGCTCGTAGTTGGCGTCGTCACCGAGGGGGAAAATCCAGTCGAATGCCAGGGCCATGTACACCATCGGGTTCGCCGGGACGTCGGTCGGCCGGTCGGCCAGGATACGTTGACGGACTTCGGGTCTGCGCATCTGCGCGACCCGCTCGGCCAGCGGCAGTCCGGCGATCTCCCGGTAGCTCGGGCACAGTACGAACGGGTTGACGGTCAGGTCCAGACCGATCATCAGCCCGATCGGCCGCGGAAAGACCTGCGCGCTGATGGCAGCACCGGCCGCGTTGGCCTTCTCCACCATGGTGATCGCGTCTTCCCACACCGGGTCGCCGACGTTGAGGACCGCCAGGGTGAAGGTGACCGGCAAGCCGGCATCGCTCGCCGCGTCGAACACCTGCTGCAGCACCGGCTGAAACCCGCCAGCCGGGATGTCGGGCACGAACTGGATCAGCCCGCCGCCGCCGTCGGCGATGCCACGCCCGATCTCGAGGATCTCGTCGTAGGCGGCGTCGAAGCTGGGGATCTGGGCACCGCCCTCGGTGCGGTGGGTGGCCAGCCGAGACGACGAGAACCCCATCGCCCCAACCTCGACGGCCTCCTTGGCCAGCGCCCGCATCTTCGCCAGATCCTCCGGGGTGGCCGGCTCACGGTCGACGCCGCGCTGACCCATCACATACACCCGCAGCGGTGAATGCGGCAGGTAGGCCGCCACGTCGATATCACGCTTGCCCGCGTCCAGCGCATCCAGGTACTGCGGGAAGGT
>NZ_JBYCLE010000572.1:0-1512 GCF_057473765.1 Mycobacterium sp. TH-M106
CATCGTCGTGGCGGCCGCCGAGTTGGCGGTGTAGCTGTGCATCGCCGTGGCGTCTTGGGTCCACATCTCGGCGTACTGCGCCTGGTTCTCCGCAATCGCGTGGGTGTTCTGGCCGACGATGTTGGTGGCCACCAGTGACGCCAACGACGCCCGGTTGGCCGCGATCACCGGCGGCGGCACCACCGCGGCAAACGCCGCCTCGTAGGCCGCCGCCGCCGCCTTGGCCTGGTTGGCGGTCTGCTCAGCCTGCGCGGCGGTGGTCTGCATCCATTCCACATACGGCCCCGCAGCCGCCGCCATCGACGCCGACGCCGGACCCAACCACGCGTCGTCGGTGAGTTCGGCAATCACCGTCCGATACGAGTCCGCCGCCGAACTCAACTCCGCCGCCAACGTGTCCCACGCCGCCGCGGCCGCCATCAACGGCCCCGACCCTGAACCGGCATACATCCGACCCGAGTTCACCTCCGGCGGCAACGCCGCAAAACTGTCGGTCACTGGTGTCCCCTTATCCCCTCGGCTATGGCTTCGCCGGTTGCTTGAGCATCGTGACCGCCGAACGTGTCAGCGCATCGCGCTTCTTCGCCAATTCGGCAGCCTCCTTGCGCAGCTTGTCGAGTTCATGGCTGGCAGCATCTGAAGCACGCCGGCCCGATGTGTCGCCGTGACCGCCCGTCTCCCCCGGCGACCCCGCCCTGACCTTGGGGCGCAGGCCATTTCGGGAGCGCGAGTCGCCATGCCTTGGCGCGTTGACGATGCTGCCCACCATCGGCAGGCCGCCCAGGCCTGCCCTGCTCGGCCTGCCCGGCACCGCCATCCCTGCCTCCGGCAACGCCGCCGAACCAGCAGCCGGCAACGCGGTCGCGGCAAGCCGAACCTCCGGGGTCACGGAGCCCCAGGACTGCGGCACCGTAAGCCCACCCACCGACGCTGCCCGGCCCAGGCCCGCCGACGTCTCCGCACCGCGCAGGCCCGCCGAACCCGCCGAGCCCGCCAAACCCGACGTACCCAACGCCGACTCCGAACCCACCAGGGCGGCCGACCCGGAACCCGCCAGCGCCGACCCGGAACTCGTCAAACCCCCCAGCTCGCCCAGAGCTGTCTGCGACGCCACCCACCAAATAGTGAACATGAGCGCCGCCATCTCCGGTATGGCTGTGATTCCCGTGATCCCCGCGATATTGAAGCCGACCCCCCCGATCACGGCTTGGTATCCCGTGGTGAGTGCCACCGAAGCTTCAACGAGCTGAGATGGTAAGCCGCTCAAGAGGTTCAGCAACTGCGCCGATGGCCCGCTCGTGCCAAGGTTTTGAAGAATATTGCCTATCTTCAGGACCAGATCGTTCAGAGTATCTGTGCTGCCCCGGGTGGATTGCGCGGGGTTGGTGTCCTGCGGCGCGGGGGTGAACGGGGTGACCTTCGTGGCGGCCGCCGAGTTGGCGGTGTAGCTGTGCATCACCGTGGCGTCTTGGGTCCACATCTCGGCGTACTGCGCCTGCTTCGCCGCGATCG
>NZ_JBYCLE010000573.1:0-2356 GCF_057473765.1 Mycobacterium sp. TH-M106
AGCATGGTGAGTGTAGTTCAGTTGGTAGAGCACCAGGTTGTGATCCTGGGGGTCGCGGGTTCGAGTCCCGTCACTCACCCCGAAGCGCAGGGGCGTCTATGCAGGCAGTGGCGCTTTTGTGTTTGTTGTCCAATGCGCTGGCCAGGGGTGGCGGATAAATCCATCGATGCCATCAGGAACCGTCGGGCCGACCGCAGTAGCCGTGGTATGACCCGCTAGACGGCTACCAAGGCTGCCCCTTGTGGCCAGCTAACGGCTCGATTTGCTCAAGTCATCAACATCTGTCGGAGCCGTGTCATAGCGTGGGCGACACACGTCGACGGATGGAGGACCATGCTCGGGTTCGCAATCGTTGACAGGCAACCGGCGGCGAACGCAACTGCTGTGTGGCTCACCAGCCGTATGGAAAATTCCCACGACAGGCGCAAGGACGACAGCGACAAACTGAAGGCCGTTCAATGCAATCACACCAACGTCGTCGTCATTTCGCACACCGACGAACGCCACGATGACAAGATCCGGTCGTTGACCGCTGACCGGGCGGTCGTCCTCACCGATGGCACTGCGCCGCCACCGCCGTTCGTGAACCCGCTTAGCGTTGCGGTGTTTGACGGTCTCATCGAGGCGACCCTCACCCACCAGCGGCGCATCGCGGAGGCGGTAGCGGCTGCCCGATGCGCCAACCGCAAGCTCGTCGACCCCGACTTTCCCGGGACGATGCCTCGCCTGACGCTCGGTGAACGGGAAGGACCCGCCTACCGGGCGTTGTCGGTCGCCAACTATATCGCGCGTGTGTGGGAGACTTGGCTCGCAACCGACGCGCAGCGCGTGCGTCGCACCGTCAACGCCAAAACCGGCAAACCGCCGGGGATCATGCCCGACGAACTTGGTGCCACCAAGACCACAGAGCTACCACCGGAGTTCGCGGACCTCGCTACGCCGGAACCGGTGTCCTAATGCTCGACTACACAGCCATCGACTTTGAGACCGCAAACGCCTACCGAGGATCGCCCTGCGCCGTCGGTCTCGTCCGAGTTCGCGACGGATTACCGGTGGCAGAACGCAAATGGCTGATGCGGCCGCCCGAGGAAGTCGATTACTTCGACGGCTACAACGTATACATTCACGGCATCACCGCCGCGATGGTTGCGGACCAGCCGCGCTGGAAAGAAATTTTACCCGCCATAGTCGAGTTCATAGGCGATGACGCGGTGATCGCCCACAACGCCGGGTTTGACATGGGGGTTATCCGGTACGCCTGCGCGGTGGACAACATCGAGTGGCCGGAGCTGCGATTCCTCTGCACGCTAGTCCTCGCACGCAGGGCGTTGTCGCTGCCGTCCTACCGCTTGCCGTTCGTCCTCGACGCCCTCGGCTGCTCGATCGAACACCACCACGACCCCCTCGATGACGCGCGCGCCGTCGTGGACATAGTTCGTCGCCTCGCCGCCACCCAGGGTGTTGATGAACTCAATGGGCTGGCCAGTTCGGCCGGCGTGCGCATCGGTCACATGAGCAGCGGCACCTACAGGGGCAGCGTGGCGATCTTAACCTCGCGCGGTGGTGGCTCACGGCCCGTTCTGCACGAAATGAACCCAGAAGCCAACCCTGGTGGTTACCTATACGGTCGCGTTGTGGTGTTCACCGGCACGCTCATGTCGATGACTCGACAAGTCGCCTGGGACGAGTGCTTGCGCATCGGAGCAATCCCACAACTGGCAACCACGAAGCGAACGAACGTGCTTGTTCTTGGCGACATCAATCCTGCGGTTCTACGCCCTGGTGCGGATCTAACCGCTAAGGCATGGAAGGCATTTCAACTACAAGAAAAGGGTCAAGACATCGAAGTAATGACCGAGGACGATTTCCTGCGATGCCTGTAGAACGTGGTGGCTATCCGCGCCAGTCGATGCCGACGGTGCTTGGATCGATATCGCCGCCACCTGCGCAGTCCGGCTGGCGCTTCTCGATGAGTCCTAGCAAGCTCCCAAAAATTCGCGAGAGGACGAGGGCAGAGGACCTTCTATGTGTTCACACATCTAGTCCGGGTGAACAGCGGGGAAGGAACGCCGTTGCCCACCTCGAGCGGCGGTGGTTCCCTTGCTTCGATATACCTGCCCGACGCAACGCTCCAGCCATGGTGCGTTCGAGAAGCACGCCCCCGCTTGACGTCTGCAAAGCGTGGCGTTCGACCCACAAAACAGCAGTTCGATACGTTTACAGGAGTTCGAGTCCCGTCATCCACGCCACAACGCAAAGAGCATCTCAGCAACGTGACGCCGGGAATCCTCACCATGCGGTGTTTGCTGGCTTCTTCGCGACGCGAGGAGTTCAATCCGCTGTTCTCATCGTCGCT
>NZ_JBYCLE010000574.1:0-6719 GCF_057473765.1 Mycobacterium sp. TH-M106
CGTTGCTGACCGGCTGGGCAACGGGCTTGCCCGACAGTGCTTTCGACCACGACGGTCAGCTGACCAAGCGGGATCTGCGCGCGTCTGCCTTGGCCCGACTGTCGCCGGTCCCCGGACAGCTGCTGTGGGACGTCGGCGCCGGAGCCGGGTCGGTCGGCATCGAATGGATGCGCGCCCACCCGACCTGCCGGGCGGTGGCCGTCGAGTCGAATAAGGCGAGGGCGCAGCGTATTTCGAGCAATGCACGCAATCTCGGGGTGCCGACGCTTGGCGTCGTGTGTGGAATCGCGCCGTTGGCCCTGGCCGATCTGCCCGCGCCGGACGCGGTTTTCCTGGGCGGTGGTGTCGCCGCAGCGCTCGCGGCGTGCCTGGCTGCCTTGCGTCCCGGGGGACGCCTGGTCGCGCACGCGGTGACGGTGGAGACCGAGGCGGTGCTGGCGGCCGCTTACCGCGACCACGGTGGCGAGCTGACGCGAATCCACGTCGAACACGCAGCCCCGCTCGGTGGGTCCACCGGATGGACACCCACACGCGCGGTCAGCCAATGGGCTTGGACGAGCCCCTGATTCGGGCCGGGTCGTAGAGATGGCTCTCCCCGGCGCATGGGTCACGCTCCTCGGCGAGTGCCCGGCCGACCAGGATCACCGCGGCCTGGCTCAGGCCCGCCGCCTCGACCGCATCGGCGATGTCGCCGATGGTGCCGCGCAGCACGAGTTCGTCCGGTTGTGAGGCACGGTAGACGACCGCGACCGGGCACTCCGCGCCGTACTTAGACGCTAATTCGGTTGTCAGCGCCCGGATCCGGGTGATCGCCAGGTGCAACACCAGGGTGGCGCGGGTCGCTGCGAACGCGGACAACGATTCACCGGCCGGCATCGCGGTGGAGGCGGCCTGGGTGCGGGTCAGCACCACCGACTGCGTCACCAGCGGCACGGTGAGCTCGTGGCCGAGGACGGCCGCGGCCGCGGCGTATGCCGACACTCCCGGGGTGACGTCCCACGGCACTCCGGCGGCGTCGAGTCTGCGGGTCTGCTCGGACAGCGCGCTGTACAGCGACGGGTCGCCCGACACCAGCCGCACCACCCCCAGTTCGGCGCGATACGCGGCAACCAAACGGCCCACGATCCCGTCCAGGTCGAGATCCTGGGTGTCGACGAATTGGGCTGCCCCAGAACAATGTTCGAGCACGGCGGCGTCCAGATAGCTGCCAGGGTAGAGGACCACGTCGGCGTTGTTGAGCAGCCGGGTGGCGCGCACGGTGAGCAGATCCGCCGCCCCCGGGCCGGCGCCGACGAAATGCACCTTTCGGCAGGTGCTCATGGAACCCGACGTGGTGTCCACACCCGGCCAGACGCTGTGACCCGGGTCGATGACGCGCCCACCAGCAACAGGCATTTCATGTCGACGGCGTCGGTGTCGAGGTCGCCCAGCGTGGTGACGGTGAGCGATTCCTGAGGCCGGCCGATGTCGCGTCCCACCACCACCACCGTTCCCGGACAGCGGTGCTCCAGCAGCACTTTGCGGGCGAGCGCGATCTGATCGGGCCGTCCCCGAGACGCCGGGTTGTAGACGGCCAGGACCAGATCGGCTTCGGCGATCGCCCGCAGCCGGGTCTCGATCACCGACCACGGCTTGAGTCGATCGGACAGGCTGATCACCGCGAAGTCGGCCCCGATCGGGGCGCCGGCCCGGGCGGCCACCGCCTGCACCGCCGAGACGCCGGGCAGCACCCGGATCGAGACGTCGCGATACCGCTCGTCTTCGGCGGCTTCGAACACGGCAGCGGCCATGCCGAATACGCCGGCGTCGCCACCGGAGACGACGGCGACTTTGTCGCCACGGCGGGCCAGGTCGAGCGCGAAACGGGCCCGGTCGATCTCGACGGTGTTTCCCGAGCAGTGCCGGTGCAGTCCCGGCCGTCGCGGAATCCGGGCCACATAGGGCCCGTAGCCCACCACGTGGTTGATCTCGGCCAGCGCCGCCGAGGCTTCACCGGTGAGCCAATCGTCGGATCCCGGACCGAGCCCGACGACCAGGAGTTCGGCGGCGCTGGTCGACGGCTCGGCAACCTGGCCCGCCGGAATCCGTGAGCGCCGCCCGTTGCGCGAGTCGCCGTCCACGACGATCACCGACAGGTAGGGCACCTTGGTCTCGTCGACGTCGACGACGGGCAGCCACCGCTGCGCGGGGTGGCTGGCGTATTCGACATAGCGGGCGTGTTCGAGCCGGCCGGCCCTGGCCAGGGCGCGGCGCACCGCGGGGAAGGTGCGTCCGAGTTTCATGACGATGGCGCCGTCGGTGTCGGCCAGTCGCGCCGCGAGTTCGTCTTCGGGCAGGGTTCCGGGCAGCACGGTGAGCACGTCGGTCTGGCGCACCAGCGGCGACGCCAGCGCGGCGGTGGCCGCGGCGAAGGCGGGCACCCCAGGGACGATCTCGGTGTCGAAGCGGTCGGCAAGCCGGTCGTGCATGTACATGTACGACCCGTAGAACAGGGGGTCGCCCTCGGCCAGCAGCGCGACCGTGCGGCCGGCTAACAGGTGGGCCGCCAGGCGATCCGCCGACTGCTCGTAGAAGTCGGCGAGTGCGCCGGCGTAGCCGCCCGGGTGGTCGGTTCCGCCGGCGGTGACCGGGTAGCGCAGCTCCTCTTCGATGGCGTCTTCGCGAATTAGGTCGGCGGCGATGCTGCGCGCGTAGGACTGTTTTCCGACACCGGCGTGGTAGGCCACGACGTCAGCTTCGCCGATCACCCGGGCGGCCTTGCGGGTGACCAGTTCGGGGTCGCCGGGTCCCAGTCCGACCCCGTAGAACCGGCCGGGGGATGCCTGACTGGTCATTCGGCCTCCGAGGCCAGCGCGTTGAGCGCCGACGCCGTCATGGCGGAGCCGCCGCGGCGTCCGCGCACCGTGATGAACGGGATGTCGATGCCATGGTCTTCGTGCAGGCGGGCGAGCGCAACCTTGGCCTCGGCGGCGCCGACGAAGCCCACCGGGCAGCCGACGATCGCCGCCGGCCGCGGGGCACCGTCGAGAATCATCTCCAGCACATGAAACAGCGCGGTGGGCGCGTTTCCGATGGCGACGACGCTGCCGGCCAGCATCGGTTCCCACAACGAGACGGCCGCCGCCGCCCGCGTGGTGCCCCACCTCCGCGCCAGGGCGGAGACGCGCTCATCGGCCAGATAGCAGCAGACCCGGTTGCCGGCCGGCAGCCGACCGGCGGTGACGCCCGCCGCCACCATCGTCGTGTCGCACAAAATGGGCGCGCCGGCGTGCAGGGCGGCCCGCCCGACCCGAACCACGTCGGGGTGGATCACCAGGTCACCGGCGAGATCGGTCTGCCCGCTGCCGTGGATCATCCGCACCGCCAGCTGCTCGGCCGCCGCCGGGACGTGGGAGAGGTCCGACTCCCGCCGGATGGTGGCGAACGACTCCAGGTAGATGGTCGGTCCGTCATCGAGGTAGCGGTAGCGCTTCGCCGGGCGCGTGGCGCTGCCGTTCACGCTGCCGCCGTCCGTGCCGAGGGGATGAGAATTCCGTGCCAGGGGGTCACGACCAAATCGGTGACGTGTCGCGCGGTTTCGATGATCGAGTGCCCGAGATCGCGAGTCAGCACACCATCGGGTACGCGCACATGGTTGCCGCCGGGCACCGGACCGTAGGGCAGCGGGCCGGATCGGGGCGGCATCCGCCGGTCAGCGACGGTGGCGGGCTGCAGCGGCGTGTCCAACTCGCGTACATGCCAGGCCGCTGTGGCCCCTCGGCCCCGTCTTGCCAGAAACGCACTCGCCATGCCGGCGAGGTGACCGGCGGAGTCCGACGCACTCACCACACCACCCCACCGCTCACCGATTCTCAGCTGCGCTTCAGTGGCACTGAGAGCCACCAGGCCCAGGTCGGTGCCGCTGCGCCCGGCGCCGGTGAGCCGGTCGAGGAGGTCACCCCGCCCGTCATCGAGGGTGAACAGGAACCGTCCCGGTAGCCGAGCGAGTCGAGGGTCACCGCAGAGCAACGCGTCGAGCCGGGCCGCTACCGGGCGAAGGTCGACCCGACCGCCGGCGTACCCGCTCTGCGGGGACACCAGAATGTTGCGGACCAGCTCGTGGGTGCGTGACGGCAGCAGCCCGGTCGATTCGATAGCGGACAGGGCCTGCGACGTCAGCCGCCCGCCTTCACCCGGCAGACCTCGGATCTGGAGGTTAGCCCGGGTCGTGAGGTAGATCCGGCCGTCGGAGAGCCGATCGGAGACCTCGAGCAGGCGCGCCAGCGATGAGACGGCCAGCGCACCGCCCACCAGGCGCAGCCGGACCAGCAGTCCATCGTGGGCGTGCCAGGGCCGTAACGCACCCGGGCACAGGTCGGTGCGCGTGCGTCGTTCGGTGGACGCAAAAGACGGCATGGGTGGGTTTCGTCGATGCTCTCTCGTCGTGGATCCAGCACGGGGACGGTGGTTGGCCGGTCCGGTTTGTAGCGTAGAACGCGTGGGTGGATGGCCCGGCTAAGACCCGGTGTCTTTGAGCGCATCGACGGCGCGGGCGAACATGGTGGACTTGATTGCGCCCAACGTGCCGGGGTCTTTTCCGGCGAGCGGGCGCAGCAGCTCGACCGCTGCAGCGGTGACCGCGCCCTCGGCGGCGGTGGCGTCGACGAGCCCGATAGCGGCGGCGTCCACCCCGCCGAAACGGCGGCCCGTCGTCATCGAAGCCATCGCCGCAGCCGGGGCGAGCTTGGCTTGAATCAGCGCGGCCATCCCCGGGGTGAACGGGATGCGAATGTCGACCTCCGGAAAGCAGAAGAAGCCGCGATCGGCACGCATCACCCGAAAGTCGTGGGCTACGGCCAGCATCGCGCCGGCACCGAACGCATGACCGCCGATCGCCGCCGCGGTCGGCACCGGCAGCGTCAACACCTTCGCCAGCAGCGCCTGTACCCGGCCGACATACCAGCCGGTTTGCTCGCCGTTGGCCATCAGCCAGTCCAGATCCAGGCCGTTGGTGTAGAACTTACCGGCGGCGGTGGTGACGAGTCCATGTGCATCGCCGGCGATGACGTCATCGAGCATCGCGCCGATCTCGTCGAGAAACCCGGGCGAGAACCGGTTCTCGCCGTCACCGAGATCGAGGATCGCGATCTTGTCGTCGTAGCTGAGGTTCATGGCCTCATCCCACCACGTCGAGATGACCGCAGGATGCCGGCATGACAGGATCGACAGATCATGAACACCACTGCTGGTACCGGCCGGGTCTTCTCCGGCGTACAGCCGACCTCCGGTTCGCTGCACCTGGGCAACGCACTGGGGGCGATCACCCACTGGGCGCAACTGCAGGACGATTTCGACGCCTTCTTCTGCGTCGTCGACATGCACGCCATCACCGTGCCGGGCTGGGACCCGCAGACGCTGCGGCGCAGCACCCTGGTTACCGCCGCGCAGTACCTGGCGCTGGGCATCGACCCCGTCCGCAGCACCGTCTTCGTCCAGAGCCACGTCCCCGCGCACGCCGAACTCGCCTGGGTGCTGGGGTGTTTCACCGGATTCGGGCAGGCGTCGCGGATGACGCAGTTCAAGGACAAGTCGGGCAAGCAGGGCACCGATTCCGCCACGGTCGGGTTGTTCACCTACCCGGTGCTGATGGCTGCCGACGTGCTGGCCTACCGCACCGACGTGGTGCCGGTCGGCGAGGACCAGCGCCAGCACTTGGAGCTGGCCCGCGATGTCGCGCAGCGGTTCAACGCCCGCTTCCCGGACACCTTCGTGGTGCCGGAGCCGCTGATCGCCAAGGCCACCGCCAAGATCTACGACCTACAGGATCCGACCGCCAAGATGAGCAAGTCGACGGCGACCGACGCCGGGCTGATCAGCCTGCTCGACGACCCGGCGGTCAGCGCTAAGAAGATCCGCGCGGCCGTCACCGACAGCGAGCGGGAGATCCGCTATGACCCCGGCGCCAAACCCGGGGTGTCGAACCTGCTGACCATCCAATCCGCGATTACCGGCACCGATATCGACAAACTGGTGGAGGCCTACGCCGGACACGGCTACGGCGACCTGAAGAAGGACACGGCTGCAGCCGTAGCCGAGTTCGTCACACCCGTCAAGGCCCGGGTCGACGAGTTGCTCGCGGACCCAGCCGAGTTGGAAGGAGTGCTCGCGGCCGGCGCGGAGCGGGCCCGCGAGGTGGCCGCCAGCACCGTCGAGCGGGTCTATGCCCGGGTTGGGTTCCTTGCGCCCCGGCCATGAACCCAGCCACCATAGTCGAGCGGCTGCGCGCTCGATACAGCTGGCTCGACCATGTGATGCGGGCTAACGAGCGCTACACCGACCGCAACGGCAACTTTCTTGCGGCCGGGCTCAGCTACTACACGATCTTCGCGATATTTCCCGTGCTGATGGTCGGCTTCTCGGTTGGCGGCTTGCTGCTGTCGCGGCAACCTCACCTGCTCGACGAGGTCGACCACCGGGTCCGGGCATCGATTCCGGGGGATTTCGGAGCGCAGGTGATTCATGTGATCGACTCCGCGATCGCGTCGCGCACCTCGGTTGGGGTGATCGGTCTGGCCTTGGCTGGCTGGGCAGGACTGGGCTGGCTGGCGAATCTCCGTGATGCGCTCGAAGAGATGGTCCGAATCAGCTGTCAACGGCAAGTGAAAACTGACCCCCTGGCGGCATCTGAAAATTGACCCCCTAGGCCCGGATGGTTGGTGGTTATTCTTCGGTGGTTCCGG
>NZ_JBYCLE010000575.1:0-3643 GCF_057473765.1 Mycobacterium sp. TH-M106
CACAATGACCTGATGAAACGAGCGAATCTGGGTGGCCTCGGCGTCGGTCGCATCGGTTTGGGCGCGATGGGCATGTCCGTGGCCTACGCCGGCGCGGACGGCGACGCCACCGGGCAGTTACCGTTCTACTTCGGCTGCTCGTCGGAGGTGGGTGGGCATCGAAGACGCCGTCCGGGCAATGCTTCTGGCCGCGGATCGCGGACGAAGCTGTCAACGCTGCATCATCTGGATCATCTGGGACCGGCACACGAGCGTTCGCGAGTTGCATGAAGTCGCCACCGCCGCGGTCGGCGGTCGCCCACTGCGCAGCGGCTCACCGTGTCGGTGCCGAGCGCGGGAAGAAGCGCCGTCGGTCAGCTCTTCGACGGCGCCTTCCCCCAACACTGGACAAAGTCCTCCACATGTCAGTCGACGATCGTCATCGTGGTTCTCTCCGGACGTGCGACGGGTTGCTCGATCTGCTGGATCGCCGGACGCAGTCTGTGATGTGCACTGTCCCTCTCGCCTGAAATGACCTGGTAGCCAGAATGTTCACCGCTACCCTGCGGCCATCGGACGGGGCACCACGGTGACGCGGAACCCGTATTTGGGACCTGGAACGCGTGTGCTGCTTCCCGAACCCGATATCGGTATCCCGGGCACGCCGGGAGCGCCGGCCGCGCCGGACGGCCCGCCGTCCGGCGCGGCACTGAAGCCGCCGCCGGGCAACACGGTGGAGACAGCCGACGTCGCCGGCGCCGCTGCGGCCCAGCTCTGCGGGGCCGACAACGCCCCGATCATGGTGGCCCGGCCTATGCCCGCCGACACCGCGCCGCTGCCCGGGCTCGACGCCGTCGCCAGGTTTGGCGCCAGTGCCTTCGGCGTCTGAACCGCGCCCCATGGAACCTTGATTTCCGGCTGCCCCCCGGCGACCTGGTAACTCAGGTTCTCCAGATTTCTGGTCGACGAGACGGCGGTGTTGGTCAACGAGCTTGCGTCCAGAAGCCCGAAGTCTATGTAATCCCCGCCTTGCACGAAGTCCGAAATGATACTCCCAAATGACGGCAGCCCGAACTGCGCTGGTGCCGCCTGCGCGGACGATGCGAGCCCCTGCAGCATCGTGGGTATCGCCGACATCATCGAGTGCGCGTTGGTCGCCGCCGACATGACGGCGGCCTGGGCGGCGGCGGCGCCTTGCGCAGCCTGCCCTGCGGGGTTGGTGGTTTGTGCCGGAGGGGTGAAGGGCGCCAGCATCGACGCGCTCGCCGAGGAGCCGGCATAGCCGTACATCGCGGCGGCGTCCTGGGCCCACATTTCGGCGTATTGGACCTCGGTGGCCGCGATCGCCGGTGTGTTCTGCCCCAGGAAGTTCGCCGCCACGAGTGCCGCCATGAGGCTGCGGTTGGCCGCGATCACCGGAGGGGGCACCATCATCGCAAACGCAGCCTCGTAGGCGACCGCGGCCGCCTTGGCCTGGGTTGCCGCCTGCTCGGCTTGGGTCGCGATACGCATCATCCACGCCGCATGAGGGGCGGCCGCCGCGGCCATCGACGCCGCCGAAGGACCCGTCCAGGACTCTTCCAATTCCGAGATCGCCGAGGAGTACGAGGCCGCCGCCGAACTTAGTTGGCTCGCCAGCCCGTCCCAAGCCGCCGAGGCGTCTATCATCGGCCCCGCACCGGGACCGGAATACATCTTGGCGGAGTTGACCTCCGGTGGTAGCGCCCCGAAATCGGTTGCTAGAAAGTTCATTTTCATAACCTCCGTTGTCTCAACTGGCCGCACGGGCCGGTTTGGTGTCAGGGCATGCGACAGAGCACACCCGCGATAGATGTGGGTGCTCCTCCTTTCCTGCTATCTGGCTCGACTCGAGTCGTAATCGACTGACGCAGTGATCACTTGAAGCACAGTGATCGCAACGAGTCCGGCACACCTATCCCGGCTTGCGGCGGCGTGGGCAACGCAACCCCACCCAGGCCGGTGCCGCGCCGTCATTCGGGCTGCAGCCCAACGCCTTCGCCCGACAAAGGCCATGCCAGCGTTGATGGGGCAGTCAAGAGGCGTGTTAGCAGCGGAGACGGATCAGCGTTGGCCAAAGAGCCTGTGGGCCAGAGCGGCTGAGTTCGTCGGGCATGATCAGTACGATTCCGCATCTCCACCGCTGCACCCTCACCGAGGGCGGGTGGCGCGGGGAAACCCCACCCATACAATCGGACTCAACGCGACCCAGTCCATGTACTGAGAATTCCGACTTCCCCACCAGCCGCCTCCGGTGCAGCATCCCCTCGACGTAGAGGGAAAATCTCCGGTTCGAGAGCCTTCAGCGCAAGCGAATCCGGACTAGAAACAAGAGAACTTTTTGCGCGACCCGGTAGGGTCGAAGCCCTTCGCGGTGACACGGTCATGAGCAGATCAGACGCTTCGAACTTCACGATTAGGAATCGTTGCCGGTGGGCATGTTGAATTTCATCAATTAAATGGTGAACAATCGGTGAAAAATTAATTGCGCTGCGCGGAGCCGCGCGCACTTCCACGACTGTGAAGGCTCACGCGTGACGTGGTTCACCAGTGACGAGCCGGCCGATCCTTGTTTCTGCCCTGCATGCTGAAGACCTGGTGACGCGCCGGCAACGACGAGAAAAACGCTCTGAGAAGGCTCTCCTGACTTCGACATTTCACGTGATTGCGTTCGTAGGTGCGTCGTCAATGTGAAAGATGCGCTACTTCAACGATTACCGATGTTGCTGAGGGTTCGAGAATCGGTCGAGGAATGCAACTTTGAGATGCAGGCCATTACGGCTTCGTAGAAAACTTTTCGAGTCGAGGTCGGTGGCGACGATGGGGTAGGGCACGCTGACACCGTGATCCCGCGCATGCCGGCCGAGTCCCGATGCCGTCCGTGGACGGCCGTCGCCAGCCACAATTTGCAATTCCTCACGGCAGTCGGGATGCCCGTGTGTTGCGCGGCCATGGATCCAGGCATGGAGATGGGCATGGTCAATACACCGCCGAGCAGCGGATCGCCCGCGTGGTTTGCCGCAGTGAACTGGCTCGGGGCCGTCGCCACCGCGATCACAGCAGCTTTCTGGACCCACGGGTATGTCGTCGATCGTCGCCACGCCGCGATCCGCCTGATGTCACTGGGGGAACCCGCTCGGGCGATGACGACCGCCGGTGTGGCTATCGTGTTTCTTGTTAAGCCGTGTGAAATCTGAACGTGTGGTCGCCGACGTGGCGCCGGGTGCATCGCATTCGACTGCAGCGCGAGCGGCCAACGCAACGAGGCAGTGCACGGGACGTCACCGAACGGACCTTCGTCGACGGAATCTCGGCTGACGGGGAGTACGCACGTCGAGGACGGCGGGACGGCGTGCCGTAGAACCCCCCTCAACACGGCGCCGCAATCAAGATCACGACCGCATTCGCGGCCTGAGGTTGAAATGTCATGCGGCCTGCTTGACGCATACTGGCGGCCCGGTGCGGGGCCTTCGCCGTCTGGGACATATCTGGGACATAGTGGTGGGGTCAGCGGTCATCCGCCTCCGGCGGCACCGCCGCCACCGCCGCCACCGTCACCGCCGCCGGATTCCCACCAGTTGTACACACCGGAGTAGGCGCTCGTCGGGCACAGGTCCTCGGCCGCAGCGAGGACGAAATGAGCTGC
>NZ_JBYCLE010000576.1:0-1157 GCF_057473765.1 Mycobacterium sp. TH-M106
CCGCGACGCCCAAGCTCAAATGCGGACTCGCACACGCAAGGAAGCATCGGCGTCGGCAGGTGACCCGACCCCATTTTCACGCCTGCGAAACGTCCCGGGAACGGAACTGGGCGCTCAGATAAATCCAAGCGTACGAGCTTTTATCACAGCCTCGTGGCGGCCATTGACGTCCAGTTTGCGGTACACGCTGCGTAGATGGAATTTGAGGGTGTTCAGCGAAACGAACAATTTATCAGCGAGATCGGGCAAGACCCCGGGTTCGGCAATTGCGCGCAGCACCTCCAACTCCCGTCTCGTCAACGGTACTGTCAGCGCGTTCTGCGCAGCTTCCAACGCCACATTTTCCATACTCGATGTCCTCGCGGCTAAAGAGGCGCGGATGCGATCGACAAAGTCCGTGTGGCAGGTGCCCAGTACCCGGGCCATCCGCAACAATCGCTCGATACGGCTACCGAACTGCAGGAACGGCTGAACGTATCCTTCGGGTGCAGCCAGATTCAAAGCGTCGCTGAACATCTTGAAGGCTTCCCGACTATCGCTGGCTACCTGCTCGCCCAGCACACCCAGCAGAATCATGGCCTGGATAATCGCATCGTAGGTGCCGAGGCCTTGCGCGACGCCCTCCTTGAGCAGAGCAATCGCCTCGTCGGTCGCCCCCTCACTGGCGAGATACTCAGCGTAGACGACCGTGAGAATGATCGGCGTGCAAGGCTTTCCGAGATGACCATGCAGCACCTCGCGTGCTCGCGTATTCCACCCGAGCGCGAGCATCGACCGCGCCCGTTCGGCGATCAGATAATCCTCAAACAGATAGCGGCCGGACACCCTGTCTACGGTCTTGGCTGCGGCATCCAAGTCCGCGAGTGCATCCCGTGTGCGTCCTCGCGCCCCCGCGACAAGCCCGCGAACCAGCAGCACCGTGGCACGCACCCCCACATCATGTCGACGAACCGCAGCTGTCGCCCAGCCAAGGTATTGTTCGGCGGCGTCAAGGTCGCCGTGCATGAACGCGGTCCAGCCACGGGCGTGCCACAGTTCGGCCGCTGCGTGACTCAGCTCCCAGCCCCGCTTGCGGGCTAGTTCGCTGGCCTCAGCGGCAACCTCGAGGGCATCCATGAGCCGGTGTTGAGCGGTAAGCACACCAACAAGCTGGCTCA
>NZ_JBYCLE010000577.1:0-3856 GCF_057473765.1 Mycobacterium sp. TH-M106
ACGACACCCTCGGCGAGGACGGCGACCCGCTCGACGCGATGCTGTTGCTGCCGCAGTCGGTGTTTCCGGGCGTGATGGTGCCGGCGCGGCCGGTGGGCATGTTCCGGATGACCGACGAGCATGGCGGTGACGACAAGGTGCTGTGCGTGCCTGCCGGTGATTCGCGTTGGGACCACATCAAGGACATCGGCGACGTCGCCGCTTTCGAACTCGACGCCATCAAGCACTTCTTCGTGCACTACAAGGACCTGGAACCGGGCAAGTTCGTCAAGGCCGCCGACTGGGTGGGCCGCGCCGAGGCCGAGGCCGAGGTGCAGCGGTCGATCGAACGGTTTAAAGCTTCCGGCCACTGACGGCTGGCCCGGCCTCCGGTCGGGCCAGGTCAGCACCGCTGCTGATTGCCGGCGTCGACGACGCGGGTTCGGTACAGGCTAGCAACGGTAGTGGTCACCAGGACTACCACGATGACAGTCAAGCTGACCGCGGTGGAGATCTTGGGCACGTCAAAAGGGTTGCCGCCGTTGAGAATCGACAACTCGTTCTGGCGCAGCGCCTGCAGGATCATTTTCACCCCGATGAACAGCAGGATCGTCGTCAGGCCGTAAGACAGGTACACCAGCCGTTGCAGCATGCCGCCCAGCAGGAAGTACAGCTGCCGTAGGCCCATCAGCGCGAACACGTTGGCGGCGAACACCAGATAGGGCTCACTGGTCAGTCCGTAGACAGCCGGTATGGAGTCCAGCGCGAACATCAGGTCGGTGCTGGCCAACGCCAGCACGACCAGGAACATCGGCGTCATCGTCCGCCTGCCACCGGCTTTGACGTAGAGCTTGACCCCGTTCCACTCCCCGGTGGTGTTCAGGTGGTCGCGGGCGAAGCGCACCACCGTGTTGTCGCCGCCGCTGCCGTGCCCGGCGCCCAGACCCATGCGGACGCCGACGTAAACGATGAACACGGCGAACAGGTAGAACGCCCATGACACGTGCTGGACGGCCACCCCGCCGATCGTGATGAAGACGGCGCGGAACACTAGCGCCAACAGGATGCCGACGAACAGCACCCCCTGCTGGTCGCGCTTGGGCACGCCGAAGCTGGCGATGATCAGGATGAAGACGAACAGGTTGTCCACCGACAGGCTGTATTCGGTGAGCCAGCCGGCGAAAAACTGCATACCGTACCGGCTGCCATGGCCGACCCAGATTGAGACACCGAACAGCACGGCGAGCAGAACATAGCCCGCCAGCGCAAGTGCGCATTCGCCCATCGTTGGCTCATGCGGGCGGCGGGCGATCCTGGTCATCTCCAAGGTCAGCACGGCGATCGTCACGGTCAGGGTGACGATCCACTCCAGCAGCGAGAGGTGCAACAGCGGCCTTCCGGTCGTCGGGCAAACGTCAGGGTTTCTTCGGCTGCCGCGCCGGCGCGCAGCCCCTGTTGCCAACAGTGTGTCAGGTCAGGTGTCCGGAGCCGATCCACGATTCACAGGCGTTCGCCGGTGTTCGGGGAAAGCGGACGACAGGTTTTCCGCCATCGTTCGCCCGACAGTAACGCGACAGTCACCGCGAAGCCGGGCGTTGCCGTCACCGTGAAACTATGTCGACGACATGTGCTCAGCCCGACCTACTCGTTTCAGCCGTGGCACGCTTGTTGACGCCGCCTTTGCAGGAGCTCTACGCGGTGCTGTGGCGCGCCGGCGTCGTGGAGGTGCTCCAGACGAATCACGCGACCTGCCATCGGGTGCCGAGTCGACACCGGCCGCAGGCGGGATCAAGGCCCGGCGACCCGCCGGCAGACCAGTCGCGGCGGCCACCGCGAGGGTCGCCACAGCGGCCGGTCCAAGCCCCTGCGCCCAGCCGAGTGGGCCGACAGGGGTGCAGCCCAGCAGCTGGCTGACGCCGGGAGTGCTGATCATCGTCATGAACGCCGCGAACGAGCCGGCAGCGGTCAGCAACACCAACGGGGCGTGCGAATCCACCAGGGTCTGACCGAGTTCGACACAGACCAATGCGATTAACGCCACGGTGGCGGCCCGTTGTCGCCGCCCGGTCATCGAGGCCATCGCCCACGCCGCGGTGGCCGCGGCCGCGGTGATCGCGCCGCGAACCGTCACCGCACGCCAGAGCACGCTTTCGTCGAGGCCGTGCCCGATGCGCTGCACCGAGCCAGCAGGTGTGCTGACCGCGACCGCCGTGGCGGGTAGCGCATCGGTCAACGTGTTCATCAGCAGCAACTGACGGGTGTTCAGCGGCGACTTCCCGGTGAGCGCGGTACCGATGACGGCGAAGATCACCTCACCGGCGTTGCCGCCGAGCAGCCCGGTCACCGCAGCCTGCACGCCTCGCCACAGTCGGCGTCCCTCGTCGATAGCATCCACCAGCGAGCCGATGCGCCCATCCGTCAGCACCACATCGGCGATGGTGTGGGCCGAGTCGCTGCCGCGCGCGACGACGCCGATCCCGACGGTGGCGAGGCGGATCGCGGCCGCATCATTGGCGCCGTCACCCACCATCGCGCAGACCCGTCCGGCGCGTTGCAGTGTCGCGACGATCTGCACCTTGTTCTCCGGAGACATCCGGGCGAAGACCACTCGCTCGCACACCGCGCGTTCCTGGTCCTTGCGTGACAACACATTCCACTCGGATCCGGTGATGACCTGGCTTGGTCGCACGGTCACTCCCAGCTCCGCGGTGATCGCCGTGGCGGTGATGGGGTGATCCCCGGTGATCAGCCTGATCTCCACGCCCCGGTCGGCCAGGTCGGCGAGCAGCTGCGGTGCTTCGGTGCGCGGGGTGTCGGCGAGCCCGAGGAACCCGGTCAGTGTCAGCCCTTTGCTGCAGAATTCGACGATGCTGTCCGGGTCCTTCGAGATCGCCTGCGCCTGTCGGGTGGTCAGCCGGCGGCGGGCCACCGCGATCACCCGCAGCCCCTCGGCCGCCAGGTTGTCCACGATGTTGTCCAGCCCGGCAGTGGCCTTCGCGCAACCGGCCAGCACCACTTCCGGGGCGCCTTTGACCATCAGTTCGGTACCCGACACGGCCGCCGAGAACGCCCTGCCGGAGCGGAACGGAAGAAAGGTGTCGGGTGCCGGTGCCGAACTGACACCGCCGATTTCGGCAGCCGCCTCGATGATCGCCTGGTCGGTGGCGTGGGCGTGGGCGGCGCCCTCGGGTTCGGGTGCGGCACAGGCGGCGACGCGCAGCACGTCGTCACGCGCGTGCCCGGGCACCGGGTGCACTCGAGTGACCCGCATGCGGTTCTCGCTCAGCGTTCCGGTCTTGTCGAAGCAGACCACGTCAAGCCGCCCCAGCGCCTCCACCGACCGCGGAACACGCACCAGCGCACCGGAACTGCTCAGGCGTCGCGCCGATGCGTACTGCGCCAGCGTCGCCATCAGCGGCATCCCCTCCGGGACCGCCGCCACGGCGATCGCGATGGCATCGCCGAGTGCTTGGCGAAGGCCCGCACGGCGCAGCAGCGACAGCGCGCCGACGAGCGCACCTCCGCTCATGCTGACCGGGAGAGCGCGGTGCATGACTCGGCTGAGTTGGCGTTGCAGGCCGACGACCGGGAGCTCACCGCCGGCCAGCTCCGCCGCCCGGCGCGTCTGGGTGTCGGCACCGACGGCAGTCACCAGCGCAACCGCGGTCCCCGCGATCACGGTGGTTCCGGCGTAGAGCATGCAGCGCCGCTCGGCGAGGTCGGCACCCGGCGTCGCTTCGACCTGCTTGCCCACCGACAGCGACTCGCCGGTGAGCGAGGATTCGTCGACCTCGAGATCGGTTTCCTTTATCAGCCGTGCGTCGGCGGGCACCACCTCGTTGCTGCGCACCTCGATCACGTCGCCGGGCCGCAGTCG
>NZ_JBYCLE010000578.1:0-1823 GCF_057473765.1 Mycobacterium sp. TH-M106
TCACCCCGGTGGTCGCCGCGCAGCTCGACGACCCGTACTGCCTGGACGGCATGCACCACTGGCTGGCGAACTGGCAGCTGCGCGCCACCGAGGCGGCTAGCCTGCCGGCGTCGAGAGCCCTCGGGGCCCGCGAGTGCGCCGTCGCCGAGGAAGCGTTGGAAGACTTCACCGCCCGCTGGCGCCACGGTGCCAGCCCGCTGCTGCGCGGGCTGGTCGACGCCGGCACGGTCGAACTGCTCGGCGGTCCGCTGGCCCACCCGTTCCAGCCGCTGCTGACGCCTCGGCTACGGGAGTTCGCGCTGCGGGAAGGGCTGGCCGACGCGCGGCAGCGGCTGGCGCACACCCCGGCCGGAATCTGGGCGCCGGAGTGCGCCTACGGCCCCGGCCTGGAGCACGACTACGCCGCCGCCGGGGTGTCGCATTTCCTGGTCGACGGCCCGTCGCTGCACGGCGACACCGCACTGGGCCGCCCGGTCGGCGACACCGACGTGATCGCGTTCGGGCGCGATCTGACCGTCAGCTACCGGGTGTGGTCACCGAAGTCGGGCTATCCAGGACATAGCTCCTACCGCGATTTTCATACCTACGACCACCGCACCGGCCTCAAACCCGCCCGGGTCACCGGGCGCCACGTGGCACCGGAGGACAAGGCGCCCTACGACCCGCGGCGTGCTGCGGAGGCCGTCGACGCCGATGTCGCCGACTTCGTCGCGCTGGTCCGGTCCCGGCTCGCTGCCGAGTCCGAGCGGATCGGCCGGCCGGCCCATGTGATCGCCGCTTTCGACACCGAGCTGTTCGGGCACTGGTGGTACGAGGGGCCGCTGTGGCTGGAGCAGGTGCTGCGGGCACTGCCGCGGGCCGGGGTGCGCATCGGCACGCTGTCCGACGCCATCACCGCAGGGTTCGTCGGCGATGCGGTCGAATTACCGCCGAGCTCTTGGGGTTCCGGCAAAGACTGGCAGGTGTGGACCGGCCCGAAAGTGGCCGACCTGGTGCAGCTCAACACCGAGGTGGTCGACACCGCGCTCGCTGTCGTCGACAAGGCGCTGGCGCAGGCCGCCGCGCCGGGCGGGCCCACTCCCCGCGATCGGGTCGCCGACCAGATGCTGCGGGAGACGCTGCTGACAGTCTCCAGCGACTGGCCGTTTATGGTGAGCAAGGATTCTGCCGCCGACTACGCCCGGTACCGCGCACACCTGCATGCGCACGCCACCCGGGAGATCGGCGCCGCACTGGCATCGGGTCGCCCCGAGGTCGCACAGCGGCTGGCCGACGGCTGGAACCGCGCCGACGGCCTGTTCGGCGCCCTGGACGCCCGGAGGCTGCCCCGATGAAGATCCTGATGGTGTCGTGGGAATACCCGCCGGTGGTGGTCGGCGGTCTTGGCCGGCATGTCCACCATCTGTCCACCGCGCTGGCTGCAGCCGGCCACGACGTCGTCGTGCTCTCCCGGCGCCCCTCCGACACCGACCCGAGCACGCACCCGTCGTCGGATCAAGTCAGCGAGGGGGTTCGGGTGGTCGCCGCCGCACAGGATCCGCACGAGTTCTCCTTCGGCGCCGACATGATGGCCTGGACACTGGCGATGGGCCATGCCATGGTCCGCGCCGGGCTGTCCCTGAGAACCCATGGCGGCCAGCAGACTTGGCGACCCGAGGTGGTCCATGCCCACGACTGGCTGGTAGCCCATCCGGCGATTGCGCTAGCCGAATTCTACGATGTGCCACTGGTCTCCACGATGCACGCCACCGAAGCCGGACGACATTCCGGCTGGGTTTCCGGCCGGCTGAGTCGTCAGGTGCACGCGATCGAATCCTGGCTGG
>NZ_JBYCLE010000579.1:0-4896 GCF_057473765.1 Mycobacterium sp. TH-M106
CCTAAGGTAGCGAAATTCCTTGTCGGGTAAGTTCCGACCTGCACGAATGGCGTAACGACTTCTCAACTGTCTCAACCATAGACTCGGCGAAATTGCACTACGAGTAAAGATGCTCGTTACGCGCGGCAGGACGAAAAGACCCCGGGACCTTCACTACAACTTGGTATTGGTGTTCGGTACGTTTTGTGTAGGATAGGTGGGAGACTGTGAAACTCCAACGCCAGTTGGGGCGGAGTCGTTGTTGAAATACCACTCTGATCGTATTGGATACCTAACGTCGAACCGTATATCCGGTTCACGGACAGTGCCTGGCGGGTAGTTTAACTGGGGCGGTTGCCTCCTAAAATGTAACGGAGGCGCCCAAAGGTTCCCTCAACCTGGACGGCAATCAGGTGTTGAGTGTAAATGCACAAGGGAGCTTGACTGCGAGACTTACAAGTCAAGCAGGGACGAAAGTCGGGATTAGTGATCCGGCACCCCCGAGTGGAAGGGGTGTCGCTCAACGGATAAAAGGTACCCCGGGGATAACAGGCTGATCTTCCCCAAGAGTCCATATCGACGGGATGGTTTGGCACCTCGATGTCGGCTCGTCGCATCCTGGGGCTGGAGCAGGTCCCAAGGGTTGGGCTGTTCGCCCATTAAAGCGGCACGCGAGCTGGGTTTAGAACGTCGTGAGACAGTTCGGTCTCTATCCGCCGCGCGCGTCAGAAGCTTGAGGAAATCTGTCCCTAGTACGAGAGGACCGGGACGGACGAACCTCTGGTGTACCAGTTGTCCCACCAGGGGCACCGCTGGATAGCCACGTTCGGACAGGATAACCGCTGAAAGCATCTAAGCGGGAAACCCACTCCAAGACCAGGCTTCTCACCCATACAAGTGGGATAAGGCCCCCCGCAGACCACGGGATCAATAGACCAGACCTAGACACCCCGCAAGGGGCGCAGGTGACTGGCACTAACCGGCCGAAAACTTACCAACACACCAAGACACGCAACCACGCCACATCAGCCCACCCCACCACCAAACACATCTCAATAGAGTTACGGCGGTCACAGCGACAGGGAAACGCCCGGACCCATCCCGAACCCGGAAGCTAAGCCTGCCAGCGCCGATGATACTGCCCATCCGGGCGGAAAAGTAGGACACCGCCGAACACAATTTAAAAGTCCTGTGCCCCCCAATTCGGTTGGGGGGCACAGGCATTTGGATAAGTAGACCTGTAGACAAGGAGACTATCGTGGCTGTGGTCAGTCACCATGCGCCTGCCGTGCTGAGGATCTACTACCGGATCTTGGCGGGTGTGGCTCGAAACTACGACGACGGCCGCGAACTCGTGCCGCTGCTGGCCGACGACCTCGACTTCAAGGGTCCTATCGCCCGAGACGTCACCGGGGCCGCACGTTTTCGGCAGGGCGTCAAGGGGGTTCGTCGCCAAGGGTGGAGCTTGATCAGCGGGGCCATCGTTTAGTCGAACAGCGTCAAATTCGTGCCTGCCTGGCTTTTGGCCCGTCGTTGTTCTATGTCGAGTAGCGCTCGCTTCCGGTCGATCCCACCGCCGTATCCAGTCAGGCTGCCGTCGGCGCCGATCACCCGGTGACACGGCACGATGATCGAGATCGGGTTGCGGCCATTGGCCAGGCCGACGGCGCGAGATGCCGACGGCGCGCCGATCTGCCTGGCGATCTGGCCGTAGGAGCGGGTCTTGCCGTAGGGGATGGTGAGCAGGGCAGCCCACACCCGGCGTTGGAAATCGGTACCGGTCAGCTCCAATTTCAGATCGAACTCGGTGAGGTCGCCCGCGAAGTAGGCCTTGAGTTGCTCGACAGCGGCCGGGAAGGCGGTGCCGTCGCGATGCCAGCTACTGCGGTCGGGTCCATGCGTGTGATCGAGCATCAACAGGTGGGTGAGCGTGCGGTCGTGGCCGGCGACCGTGAGCGGGCCGATCGGGCTGTCGATGATGCGGTAATGAGTCATGCGGCCTCCTTCGGCGGCCATTCGTTCACAGCGTGATCGAGCGTGGCCCACAGATGCTGTGTAGCGTACGAGCGCCACGGGCGCCAGCCAACGCTGCGCTCGACCAGTGCCCGCAGAGCCGTCGGTAGCCGCAGCTGCTTGGCGGCGATCTGTACACCGAGATCGCTTACCGGAAACGCATCGGGGTCGCCCAGGCAGCGCATGGCGATCACCTCGGCCGTCCAGGCGCCGATCCCGGGCAGGTCAAGCAGCTGTCGGCGGGCGTACTCCCAGTCGCTGCCGGCATCGAGCACGATGCGGCCGTCGGCCAGCGCGGCGACCAGGGCGGCGAAGGTTCGTTGCCGGGTCCGGGGCAACGGCAGCCGGGCGGGATCGATATCAGCAAGTCGCTCGGCCGAGGGGAAGGTATGGGTCAGCGAACCGCCGGTGTCAGTGATTGGTTGGCCGTAAGTGGCAACCAGTCTGCTCGCGTGGGTCCGCGCGGCCTTCATCGAAACTTGTTGGCTCAGCACGACGCGGATGGCGAGCTCAGCCTCGTCGACCGTGCGGGGAATGCGCTGGCCGGGCGCCTTGGTCACGACCGGCCCCAACTCTGGATCACGGGTGAGCGCGTCGACGACCGCCTCCGGGTCGGCATCCAGGTCCAGGAGCCGCCGACACCGGGCAACCGCGGTCGCGAGATCGCGCAAATCGTCAAGAGTAAGCAGGCACCGGACGTGATCGGCGGCCGGGGTCAAGCTGACAATTCCGCTGCCGTGCAGCAGCCGCAAGGTGCGTCGATATGCGCCGTCGCATACGTCCTCACAGCCGGGCACCGCACTGGCCGCCAGGTGGCCGAAAGCGCCCTCGTACGCAAACGGGGTGCGCACTGGCAGCCGCAACGCCAGCGTTCCCGGGTTGGCGGTGCCGGGTTCCAACGGGACTGGCACGCGACGCCGCAACGCCGTCGGGGTGGTGCCACACACCGTACGTACGGTGTCGTTGAACTGGCGGATGCTGGCGAAACCGGCCGCGAATGCGACGTCGCCCAACGGGAGGTTCGTTGTCTCGATCAAGATCCGCGCGGTCTGCATACGCTGCGCTCGGGCCAGCGCGAGCGGACCGGCCCCGACCTCGGTCTGCAGTAGCCGCTGCAGTTGCCGGGTGGAGTAGCCGAGGTGACACGCCAGGCCCGCCACACCTTCTCGGTCCACCGTGCCGTCGGCGATGAGGCGCATCGCCCGGGCCACCGCGTCGTCACGGAAGTTCCATTCCGGCGATCCGGGAGAGGCATCGGGACGGCATCGCTTGCAGGCCCGAAAGCCGGCCTGCTGGGCGGCCGCGGCGGTCGGGAAGAACCGTACGTTACGAGGTTGCGGTGGGCGTGCGGGGCAGCTGGGCCGGCAGTAGATCCCGGTGGTTCGCACCGCGGTGACAAACCAGCCGTCGAACCGGACGTCCTTGGCCTGCACGACGCGGTAACAGCGGTCGAAATTTTCTTGCACGGTTGCCACGGTTGCCACGATTCCACCAGCCCGGCAGCGTTACTAGCGGGAATCCGACATGGCTTTAAGGTGTATCGGGTGCGCCTCGTGATCGCCCAGTGCACCGTCGACTACACAGGACGGCTTACCGCGCACCTGCCGTCGGCGCGGCGGCTGCTGCTGATCAAGGCCGATGGATCGGTGAGTGTGCATGCCGATGACCGCGCCTACAAGCCGCTGAATTGGATGAGCCCGCCGTGCTCTTTCACCGAGGAACTCGACGGCCAGTACCCGGTGTGGGTGGTGCAGAACAAGGCCGACGACCAGTTGCGCATCACCGTCGAGCACATCGAGCACGACTCCAGCCACGAACTCGGCGCCGACCCCGGGCTGGTCAAAGACGGCGTGGAGGCTCACCTGCAGGAGTTACTCGCCGAGCACGTCGAGTTGCTCGGCGCGGGGTACTCGCTGGTGCGACGTGAGTACATGACCGCTATCGGGCCGGTGGACCTGTTGTGCCGCGACGAGCAGGGCCGCTGCATTGCGGTGGAGATCAAGCGCCGCGGCGAGATCGACGGCGTTGAGCAGCTCACCCGCTACTTGGAGTTGCTCAACCGCGACAGCCTGCTCGCGCCGGTCAGCGGCGTGTTCGCCGCACAACAGATTAAGCCGCAGGCTCGTACCCTGGCCGCCGATCGCGGTATCCGTTGCCTGACACTCGATTACGATGCCATGCGCGGCATGGGCAGCGACGAGTATCGATTATTCTAGGCGGCGCAACTAAAATTCGGCGTATGGCTGTGCGCGTGGAAACCGGTCCGGACGGCTACGACTACGAGGTGCGTCCGATCGCCGGTGCGCGCGCGGCGAAGGCGTACCGGTGTCCCGGGTGCGACCACGAGATTCGTTCCGCTACACCGCATGTGGTGGTATGGCCAATCGACTCCGGGTTTGCGGGACTTGACGACCGCCGACACTGGCATACGTCGTGTTGGGCTAACCGCGCCACCCGTGGCCCGACCCGAAAATGGTCTTGAGGTGGTCAGTGACCGGGAGCCGGTTCGACCAACTCGATGAGCACCCCGCCGGCGTCCTTGGGGTGGATGAAGTTGATCCGGGAGTCCGCCGTACCGCGCCGGGGCGCGTCGTACAGAAGGCGGACGCCCTGCTCGGTCAACCGATCGGACAACGCTTCGATATCGCTGACGCGGTAGGCCAGCTGCTGAATGCCGGGCCCGCGTTTGTCCAGGAACTTCGCGATCGTCGACGACTCGTCGATGGGGGCCATCAGTTGGATCTGGGCGCTGCCCACCGGAGCGCCGCGCACCGCCAGCATCGCTTCCACGATGCCCTGCTCCTCGTTGACCTCTTCGTGCAGCACGATCATGCCCAGATGGTCGTGGTACCACTTCTTGGCCGCGTCCAGGTCGGGCACCGCCATGCCGACGTGGTCGACCGC
>NZ_JBYCLE010000580.1:0-2755 GCF_057473765.1 Mycobacterium sp. TH-M106
TCAGGTTGGTGGCCACGAGCACCGCGACGACGACCGCGACGTCGAGATGGATTCGCAACCGGTGCAGCGCCGCAAGCTGGGACAGCAGCGGGTGCGCCTCCCCGCCGGCGGTGAAGTCATGCATCGGACGATTTTACCGGCAGGCGGCGCAGTCGCGCGACGGGTGAGCGCCGGCGGCCCTACGGCGCGGCCCGGCTGGTTCTTGCCCGCCCGGGCGGGCAGCCGTTCCAGCGGGTGTGCGCGCGGGTGAACGCCGCGGTCTCCGAGTACCCGAGCCGGCGTGCGGTTTCCTCGACACTGAGACCGGAGTTCAGCAGCTCGGCGGCCAAGGTCGCGCGGACCTCGTCGACCAGCGCGCGGTAGCTGGTGCCCTCGGACGCCAGCCGGCGATGCAGCGTGCGTTCGGTGACGTAGAGTTCCTTCGCGACGGTGGCCATGGCGGGGATCTCTGCCGAGTCCTGGATCAGGCGGGTGCGGATCGCCGCCGAGATCCCGCGCCGGGTGCGCCGCCGATCCAAAAGCTCCTCACACTGACGAATGCAGATCGCCGCGGTCTGCGGATCGGCCGCGGGCATCGGCTGGTTGATCAGGTCCGCCGGGATGGCCAGGACATTGCGTGAGGTTTCCTCGACGACGACGGTCAGGTTTTCGATCTCCACCAGGTCGGTCGGCAACGGCAGATCGGCAAACTCGACTCGGACCGTGATCGGCGCATGGCCGACGCCGAGGAGCAGGGGCAGGATTCGCAGCATGATCGCGAAATCGCGTTCGAGGAGGAACCGGCGTACATCGCGCGGAACCTGCACGTCGTCGAAAGCCACGACTGCCTCGGTCTGACCCACCTCGGGGCCGGCCAGGTTCAGGTACGTGGCGGTCAGCGCGACGTACCGGCACGCGACGTCGATCGCGTCGCCGAAGGTCGGGCTGGCCATCAAGGCGAAACCGAGGATGCCGATATCGGCGAACTGGTAGCGCGTACCGGTCTCCATGCCGAGCCCGGGTTGATCACCAAGTCGCCCGATGAGGTTCCGGATCATGGTCAGCTCTTGGCTGACGTAGACCTCGGTGGTGGGATCCGCCAGGTCCCCGACGGTCAACCCGGTACCGGACAGGCACGTCGGCTCGTCGAGCCCGTGCTGGCGGGCGGTCTCCAGGACGTGCCGGGCAGTCGCCGAGGACTGTGCTGTGTCCCAGACCGACGGGTCGACGGCGCGCATGTGTCTGAAAATATCAAATGTGTGTCTGAAACCATCATTCCGGTCGTCGCGGTGCGTCCTTAGCTTCATCAGCATGCCCACCGATCTCCTCAGTCCGCCACCCCGAGCCATTTTCTCGGCGGCGCGCAGCTCCGCGATCAGCCTTTTGCGGCCGGTCGCGACCGGTGCCTACCGCGATCTGCGTCGTCCACGGTCGAGTTCCGCCCCGGCGTCCGTGCCGCGCACGACGCTCGACCCCACGCTGGCGCCGCACATCGCCGACCCCTATCCCGATTACGAGCGAATCCGGGAGCATCCCGTCGTGGTCAATGAGCGGCTGGGGGTCTGGATGATCGGACGCTACGACGACGTGCACACCGCGGTCCGCGACAATGTCGCGTTCTCGTCGAAAGACGGCGTCATGCTCCGATCGTTCGTGTCCAGCGTCGTGCTGCTCGCCGACCCACCCGAACACACCCGTCTGCGACGCATCACCGCGCCGATGTTCAGCAAACGCGCTGTCCAGAGCTTCACGACGGACATCCGCGCACTGGCCGCCGAGTCGATCGCGAAGCTGACCAGCGGTGACGTCGTGGACGTCGTGGACGGCCTGACCATCCCGATGCCGATCAACGTGATAGCCCGAATTCTCGGCGTTCCGCAGGATCGGTGGCCGGCATTTCGCGCGGTTTCGGACAAATTCGCGCAGATGTTCGCTCCCCGTTCGGTGCCCGAGGTCGCGCGTTTGATGGCGTCGATCGTGCCCGCCTACGTGCACATGCACAGCTTCATCGACGCCGAAATGCGACGCCGCGACGGCGAACCCGCCGACGACCTGCTGAGCCGGCTGCGCGCAGCCACGAGCGCGGGCGAGCTCACCAACGACGAAGCGTTCATGTACGCGCTGATCCTGCTGGTGGCGGGCAACGAGACGACCACCAACCTGCTGGGGATGCTGCTGGTCAGGCTGGCGGGGGACCACGCGCTGTTCGCCGAGCTGAAAGCGGACCGCAGCCTGCTTCCCGCCGCGGTCGAGGAGACGGCCCGCTGGGGCTCGCCGGTCCAGTGGGTGACCCGAACCGCGACAGTCCCCTACGCGATCGGCGACACGGTGATCCCCAGGGGTGCGAAGACGGTGCTGTTCTACGCGTCGGCCAACCGCGACTCCGCCAAGTTCCCCGAACCCGATCGCTTCGACATTCACCGGGACACCACCAGGCACCTGGCTTTCGGCCACGGCCTGCACTTCTGTCTGGGGGCACATCTGGCGCGGCTGGAGACGATCACCGCCGCCGACTGCCTGCTCGACGAAGTCGACGGCCTGGAGTTGGCCGGGCCCGTCCGTTGGGGTACGACGCCGTCGTTGCAGGGTCCGGTGTCGGTGCCCCTGCGCGTCACGCGGGGCTGATCACTCGGTAGGCGCCCAGGTCCAGCCGGCGATCTGGGGGTCGTCCTCGCCGTACTCGCGTGTGTAGGCGCGGGCGGCCAGCCGCGCGTCGGCCATCCGCTGGCGCAGCAGCGCGGCGCGGCTGCCCAGCCCGTCCACCCGGTCGATGACA
>NZ_JBYCLE010000581.1:0-8462 GCF_057473765.1 Mycobacterium sp. TH-M106
GCGCCGCGAACCCGGCCCGGCCGATGACCTGGGCCGGCAGCCGCGCCAGGGCGGCGGCGTCACCGCGGGCCAGGGCGTCGTCGAGGGCGCGTTGCACGGCGACATCGTCCGGATGGTAGCCGCCGGGGGCCGCGGCGGTCAGGGTGTTGACGCCGTCGGCGACCACCAGCACCCCGACCGGCTCGGGCCGCCGGTCGATGTCAGCGCGCAGCTGCTCGCCCTGTGCCGTCGCGGCGACGGGGTCGCCGTATGCATGGACCTGCACGCAGGCGTCGGGTCGGGCCTGGCCACGCACCCAACCAGCTATGAGTGCACACAGCGGCAGGTCGGCCGGCTGTTCGGCTCGTTGGGCTTGCGGGGACAGCCGCACCGGCACGTCGACGCCGAATCCGGCGAAGGTACCCGCGCTGTCCGGCCCGTACACTGCAGCGCCGTCGGCGGGTCCAGTGCCCAGCGCGACCCAGTGAAGCGGCAGCGAGCTGGCGGCGGTGCACGCCGCCGATCGCAGGTCGGCCAGCTCGTCGACGGCGGTGCCGGCGAGTTCGGGCACCAGCACCGGCGCCGACGGCATAATCGCGATGGCGCCCAACACGCCACCAAGCTAGCGCCTGGCCGGCTCCATCGCGGGCAGGGCCTTGTCGCCGCCGGCCCCGGCCGCCATCGAGGCGGCCTCGCCGCGGGCCAGTGCCGCGGTTGCGATCAGCACGATTGCCGTCCCCACCGCCACCACCAGCTTCCCGACACCGTCGACGATCAGCGTCTCGCCGAGCACGAGCACTCCGAGCACCGTGGCCACCAGGGGTTTCGCCACGATCATGGTCGGCATCGAGGCGGTCAGCGCGCCGGCGCGAAACGACGACTGCTGAAAGATCATCCCGGTCAGTGTCGCCAGCAGCCAGGGCAGCAGTTCGGGTGCGCGCAGCACGCCGAGGATGCCTTGATGTTTGAGCACCTCGACGAGGCCCTTCGTCAGCACCGCGAACACCGCCAGCGACGTGCCGGCCACCACCGCCAACAGCACGGCGGCGGCCGGACGGCCGGCCAAGATCCGAGCGGCCAGCACGCAGCCCACCAGCGTCGGTCCCAGGACCGCGGCCACCACCCCCCAAACCTGCCACGAGGCCCGGCTGACACCTTGGGTCGGGTCGCCGACCACCACCACCACCGCCAGTGCCACGGCCAGCAGGGCCGCCCACACCCACTCCCAGTGGTTCACCCGGCGACGGATCAGCCATGCATAGATCGGCAGCGCGAACAGCAGAGCGGTCACCTGCAGCCCGGTGACCAGCATCACCGAGCCAACCGCCAGCGCGGCGGCCTGCAGGGCGTAGTTAGTCACCGCCGCCGCGCCGCCTCCCCACCACCGCGCGTCACGCAGCGACATCCAGAACAGCTCCAGGTGGCCGACTTGTCTGTCGGTGATCTCCTGGGCGGACCGCTGCCGGATCACGTCGCCGATCGCGGAGGCCAAAGCAGCGCACAGCGCGAGCAGTCCTGCGACGACGTTCGCGGTCGACATGGCTGGCCTCCTCAACCGGGCAACGATACTCGCCGGGGACCTTGCAGCTGGTCAGCGACGCGGTGACACCTCCGGTGCAGCTCAGACGGCTGTGGTACCCCGACAACGCGATGACGGCGGCGACCATCGCGATCACCGCCGCCGCCACGGCGAGCGCCGGCCTGGGCATATGCCGCCCGGATCCGCCGGGCACCACTGTGACACAGGCGCGGCCGGTGCTTGAATACCTGTAGTCGAGGGCGCCGCGGTGCGCGGCAGGTGCGCGGGTGTTGTCCGCGCGAAGGATCAGGTGACGGCATGCGAATGACCGACGACAACGATTCAGCCACGCCCACCCGGGGGCCGGTTCCCAGGCCGGGCCCCAGACCGGGGCCAAGGCAGGGCGCGCAAAGCGTCGCCCGTCAGGCCGCCGTCTCACCGCCCAGCGATCCGCACCGGTTCGGCCGTGTCGATGACGACGGCACGGTGTGGCTGGTCAGTCCGTCCGGCGAACGCAGGATCGGTTCCTGGCAGACCGGCGGCGCCGCCGACACGTGCGACACTGAGGCCGCGTTCGCCCATTTCGGTCGGCGATTCGATGACCTGAGCACCGAGATCACGCTGCTGGAGGAGCGGCTGACATCCGGCACCGGTGACCCCCGCAAGATCAAGGCAAGCGCCATAGCGCTGGCGGAGACGCTACCCACAGCGAGCGTGCTCGGCGACGTCGACGCATTGTCCCTGCGGTTGACCGCGATTTGCGAACGCGCTGATGCTGTCGCCGCACAGGAGCGGGACCGGCGAGAGCGACACCGCGCCGAGGCGACGGCCCGCAAAGAGGCGCTGGCTGCCGAGGCCGAGCACCTGGCGGCTACGTCGACCCAATGGAAAGCGGCCGGCGACCGACTGCGTTCCATCCTCGACGAATGGAAGACGATCGGCGGCCTGGACCGCAAGACCGACGACGAGTTGTGGAAGCGATACGCCACGGCGCGGGACATGTTCAACCGGCGGCGCGGATCGCATTTCGCCGAACTGGACCGCGAGCGGGCGATTTCGCGCCGGGACAAGGAACGCTTGTGTGAGCGTGCTGAGGAGTTGGCATCGTCCACCGACTGGGCGGCCACCGCTGCCGTCTTCCGTGAACTGCTCACCGAATGGAAGGCTGCTGGGCGCGCGGCCAAGGACGTCGACGATTCGCTGTGGCGCCGTTTCAAAGCCGCCCAGGACACGTTCTTCGCCGCGCGTCATTCCGCGAGCCCCGGAGGCGACGCGACGCTGCAGGCCAACGCCGCCGCCAAGGAGACCCTGCTGGCCGAGGCGGAGCGGCTCGACCCGGCCGACCGCGACGCCGCTCGCACCGCCCTGCGGTCGATCCTGACGAAGTGGGACGCGATCGGCAAGGTGCCCCGCGAGCGGTCCACGGAATTGGAGCGGCGGTTACGCGCGGCGGAGAAGAAGCTCCGCGATGTCACCGAGCCGAGCACGGTCGATCCGCAGGCCCAGGCCCGCGCCGAGCAATTCCGCACCCGCGCTGAACAATTCGAACACCAGGCGCAGAAAGCACAGGCCGCGGGCCGAGACGAAGACGCCGCGGCGGCCCAAGCCAGCGCCGAGCAGTGGCGGCAGTGGGCCGATGCCGCCGAGCAGGCACTGACCCGTAAGCCCTGACACACCGTTAAACTCCGCGAGCATGCAGAGAATCGCACGGATGCAGACCGAATTGTGCGAGTCTGCGCATGCTCACGCGGCTAATCGGAGGGCGGCTGCTTGTCCTCGGGGCGGTCCAGGTCGTGCAGCGGGCTGCGGGATTGGCGCTGCGCGGCGGCGCGGCGGCGCTGCTCCTCAGCTGCCAACTGAATGACGGTGCGCGACCACACCAGTCTCGCCCAGTGAAATGTCAACACAATCACGCAGATCCACGCCACGACCAGGCCAACGCCCGGACCCGGATAACCTTCGGTCACCGTCTGCCGCGACCACACGGCCAGCAACCCGGCCGCACTCGCCACCGCCGAGCCCGCCAGCGCCATCCAGGCGACCGCCCAGCGCCGGGTGAGCAGCGCCAACAGCGAAAAGCCAACACCGAACACCAGCGCCAGCCACATGAACAACCGCGACGGCAACGTCACCGCCGCTGCGGCGGCGCCGTCGCCGGCGAACAGCACGTCCCAGCCCCTGACGGCTCCGGTATGCGGCAGCAGAAACGACGCCACCAGCACGAACACAACTATGAGGACAACCAAAGCTCTTCCGCCGACTTCGATTTCGCGGGCAATGCGACGTTCCACCTCATCGATATCGGCCCGGTAGGCTTCCAGGTCTTCGTGATCGTCGGCGCTCTGGCTCACTGTCGGCTCATTGTCGGTTCCCTGGGCCGGCCGGCGAGGTGCCGATCCCGGGCATGCCGAGGGCTACCCCGTGCGGGCCACTGCCGTGCCTGTCCCCAGCGCGGGTGCGCCGATGGGTCAGCACCGGTCCGTCGGCGAGCAGATGATGCGGGGCGGCGCCGGTCACCGCAGTGGTCACCAAGTCGCCGGGCCGCACCTGCGCCCCGCCGGCCGCGAAGTGCACGAGCCGGCCGTCGCGGGCCCTCCCGCTCATCCGCGCGGTCGCCGCGTCCTTGCGTCCCTCCCCCACCGCGACCAACAATTCGACGGTGTTGCCAATCTGCGCCCGATTCTCCTCCAGCGAGATCTCCTCCTGCAACGCCACCAGTCGCTCGTAGCGTTGCTGCACCACCGCTTTTGGCAGCTGGCCACCCAGTTGGGCAGCGGGTGTGCCGGGACGCTTGGAGTACTGGAAGGTGAACGCGGCCGAGAACCGCGCGGCCCGCACCACGTCGAGCGTGGCCTGGAAGTCCTGCTCGGTCTCGCCCGGGAACCCGACGATCAGGTCGGTGGTGATGGCGGCGTCCGGCATGGCGGTGCGAACCCGGTCGAGGATCGCGAGGTACCGTTCGGCGCGGTAGGAGCGGCGCATCGCCCGCAGGACCGCGTCCGAGCCGGATTGCAGCGGCATGTGCAGCGCCGGACAGACGTTCGGCGTCTCGGCCATCGCCTCGATGACGTCGTCGGTGAACTCGGCCGGGTGCGGGGAAGTGAAGCGGACCCGCTCCAAGCCGTCGATGCGCCCGCAGGCTCGGAGTAACGCCGCGAAAGCACCCCGGTCGCGCGGCAACTCCGGGTCGGCGAACGAGACGCCGTAGGCGTTGACGTTCTGGCCCAGCAGTGTGATCTCCAACACCCCGGACTCCGCCAGCGCCTGCACCTCGGCGAGAATGTCGGGCGGGCTGCGGTCCACCTCCCTGCCCCGCAGCGACGGCACGATACAGAAGGTGCACTTGTTATTGCAGCCGACAGAGATGGAAACCCAAGCTGCATAGGCGGATTCGCGGGCCGCTGGCAGCGACGACGGGAACTCCCGCAGCGACTCGACGATCTCCACCTGGGCTGTCTTGTTATGCCGGGCCCGCTCCAGCAGCACCGGCAGCGACCCGATGTTGTGGGTGCCGAAGACGACGTCGACCCAGGGTGCCCTGCCCAGCACTTCCTCCTTGTCTTTCTGCGCGAGGCAGCCGCCGACCGCGATCTGCATGTCCGGGTTGCGGCGCTTGTGCGGTGCCAGGTGGCTGAGGTTTCCGTACAGTTTGTTGTCGGCGTTCTCCCGAACCGCGCAGGTGTTGAACACCACCACGTCGGCATCGGCACCCTCGGGGGCGCGCTGATAGCCGGCCGCCTCCAGTGTGCCGGTCAGCCGCTCCGAATCGTGGACGTTCATCTGACAGCCGTAGGTGCGCACCTCGAAGGTGCGGGCTGCCTGGCCCGGCCGCTCCGGTGCCGCCGTCGAAGTCACGCGGCCCATGGTACGGCGGCCTACCACGACGACACGCCGCTCACCCGTGTTCGACAGCTACAGTCGACGTAACCACAACGGACAGGAGACCGTCATGGCACTCACCCTCAAGGACGCGTTCGACGCGGCTAGGGATATCGCGACGCATGCCGTCGAGAAAGCCTCCGACATCGTCGATGACGCAGGCGACATCATCCGCGGCGACATCGCCGGTGGCACCAGCGCCATCGTGCAGGACTCCCTGGACATCGCCAACCACGCCGTCGAGCGGACTAAGGAGGTCTTCACCGGTCCCGGTGAGGACGAGGGTCAGGATTAGCCCCGGTCAGACCCGCCGGCGTTCACGCTCGGCGGCCAACTCGGCGCTGACCACCTCGTAGGCCATCGACTGGCCGTAGCCACGGCGGGCCAGCATCGCCACCAGGCGCCGACTCACCCGTGCGTCGTCGTCGCCGAGGGTTTCCCGGCGTAACCGGCCCCGGACCAGCTGCTCAGCCCGATCCCGCTCGGTGGTGGTGTCGTCGAGCACCGCCGCGACGATGTTGCCGTCGACACCCTTGGCGTGCAGCTCAGCGGCCAATGCCCGGTTGCCCTTCCCCGCGCTTGCCCGTCGGGAGCGCACCCACTGCCTGGCGAAATCGGCGTCGTCGACGAGGCCCACCTCGGTGAGGCGGTCCAGCACCAGATTGGTGACGTCGCCGGGATAGCCGCGCTTGGCCAACTGACCGGCCAGCTCGGCACGGGTATGCGCCCGTACGGTGAGCAGGCGCAGGCACAACGCCCGCGCCTGCTCCTCGCGCTTGGGCTCAGAAATCGACCGGGGCGGGCAGGACTTCATCAGCTGAGCCATCGGCCAGTTCAGCGGTGAGCACGGCACCGATACCGAGTTTCTCCTTGATCTTCTTCTCGATCTCGTTGGCCACGTCGGCGTTCTCCAGCAGGAAGGTGCGGGCGTTCTCCTTGCCCTGCCCGAGTTGCTCGCCGTCGTAGGTAAACCAGGCACCGGACTTGCGGATAAAGCCCTGGTCAACCCCCATGTCGATCAACGAACCCTCGCGGCTGATACCCCTGCCGTAGAGAATGTCGAACTCGGCTTGTTTGAAGGGGGGCGCGCAGTTGTGCACGACAACACCTTCCGCGACGAGGTTGTGCAGTTCCTCGACTTCGAGGTCGAATGTTCGTACCCGCCTTGCCGGCAAAACTTCCCGGATCACCGAGTACCGGAGTTCTTCCGCCAGCACCTCATGAAGGAACTTGTCGTCCAGGGCGTCCGCAAGCGCCTGCACACGATCCCTGCGAAGCCGGCTGGCACCCAAGACCTGCCTCATTCCGCCGCGGGGGTTTCCAGCACCTTTGCCGATCATCGCTGCCGCTTCCTGCGCGGTCACGCCGCGCTGGTCAAGATAATTCAGCACGGCATCGGCCACCTCGGCGGCCAGATACGTCGCCTGCGATCCACGCCGCCGCCCCCGCATCGCTTCCGGAATCGCCTGGACAAGGGCGCTGCCGCGCGGCCCCCACATGGGAACAGATTTCGTGAACTCTGTGACGTTATCCATACCCGATATCCGGACCTCGAACACGTGACGCCGGGCCTGAATCCGTCGACCGTCGACGATACTCGGCCGCTTCTGGGTCGGATCGTAATCGCGAACGGTGCTCACGACACCGAATCTCAGTAACAGCCAATGAATCTGGTGTGCAAGCTGTTCAGAGGTCGTCGTATAACCGACCCGAAGTGCCCCGGTCTGTTCTCGGCTCACCCAGCCGTCACTCTCGAACAGGCCGAAGAGCAGATTCCCGGCGATATCGGCCGCGACGTCTGACTCGAAGAACCAATCCGGAACCGTCTTCTCCCATGCGAGCTTGCCGTAGATGCCGGCCCGCCGGCAAAGGTCTATAACACCGTTGCGCTCACCAGGCCGATGAGCGATCGCAAGGGAGATACGTCCCTGCGGATGGGCCGCACAACCAAGCGTCGCAGCGATTCGTGTCACGTCGTCAATGAGCGCCTGCTGAACATTGATGAAGTTGACCGGAGTCTTACCCCCCACGTAGCCATCCCCGATCAGATAGCCGAGCAGCCGGGCCTGATCCGCCGAGATCGGCGCACTGTCACCGAATCCGTCGAAGTGCCGTGGTTGTGCCACCCGGTCCCCCTTGCGGAGTTCGGCGGCATGGCGCCAACCGTACTCTGTCAGCACCTTGTGGTCGGGGGTCGCCCATACGGTTGCGCCGCCGACGATCCGTAGCCCGATCACATCCTGCGTTCCCTGGTCGAACCAGGACACCACGGGTCGCGCATGCAGCGTTCCATCCTTGGACACGGCCACGACGTGAATCTGCTTCCTGCCATCGACGACATCCTCGATACGATGCGTCGTGCCGGTGACCGGATCGAAAACCCGGGTGCCCGCGGCGAGGCACTTGTTCTTGACCACCTTGATCCGGGTACGGTTGCCTACTGCGTCGGTCCCGTCCTTGAGGGTCTCGATTCTCCTGACATCCAGGCGTACCGAGGCATAGAACTTCAAAGCCTTTCCGCCCGTGGTTGTTTCGGGAGACCCGAAGAAGACGCCTACCTTCTCCCGTAACTGGTTGATGAAGATCGCGGTGGTACCCGAATTACTCAGCGCCCCAGTCATTTTCCGCATCGCCTGGCTCATCAGCCGGGCCTGCAGACCGACATGGCTGTCGCCCATCTCGCCTTCGATCTCCGCGCGTGGCACCAGCGCGGCGACCGAGTCGACGACCAGAATGTCCAGTGCCCCGGAGCGGATCAGCATGTCGGCGATCTCCAGCGCCTGTTCACCGGTGTCGGGCTGGGACACCAGCAGCGAGTCGGTGTCCACGCCGAGACTCTTGGCGTACTCGGGATCCAGGGCGTGCTCGGCGTCGATGAACGCCGCGATCCCCCCGGCGGCCTGAGCGTTGGCCACCGCGTGCAGTGCGACGGTGGTCTTCCCCGAGGACTCCGGGCCGTAAATCTCGATGATCCGGCCGCGGGGCAGGCCGCCGAGGCCCAGCGCCACGTCCAGGGCGATCGACCCGGTCGGGATGACCGAGATCGGCTGACGCACCTCGTCGCCGAGGCGCATCACCGAGCCTT
>NZ_JBYCLE010000582.1:0-1142 GCF_057473765.1 Mycobacterium sp. TH-M106
GGCTCAAAGCATCCCGCCTCGACAACAGCACCGAAGCCGAGATGCGCCGCCTGGCCCAAATCCGGCTGCTGATCATCGACGACTTCGCCCTGCAGCCCATGGACGCCACCGCGACCGCCGACTTCTACGAACTTGTCGTGGCCCGCCACCAACAGACCTCGACCGTGCTGACCTCCAACCGCAGCCCCGACGAATGGTTGGCCGTCATGACCGACCCGCTACTTGCCCAATCGGCCGTGGACAGGATCACCTCGACAGCACACGAACTAATCATCGAAGGCCAGTCCTACCGACGCCGCCAGAAACCCTCAGTTGACACCAACCCAACCACCGCCGATCATCCCCAATGAGCCAAACAGGTGGTCCATAGTTGGTGGCCAACCGGTGGTCCCATCCTCGTGGCAAATGACACGGGTTCCGGCGGCTTTAACGTAGGCTTCAACAACTCTGGTGAAGGTGGCAGTAACGTGGGTTTCAACAACTCGGGTTACGGCGGCTTTAACGTAGGCTTCAACAACTCTGGTGTTGGTGGCAGTAACGTGGGTTTCAGCAACTCGGGTTCCGGTGGCGGTGACACGGGATTATTCAACTCGGGTGCTTTGAACTCTGGGGTGGGTAATCACGGGATATCCGACTCGGGTGCCTGGAACTCAGGTGCCAACGATTCGGGTGCCTTCAACCACAGCGACAACCAGTCCGGGTTCTTCGGATAACCCTTCCGGCCGGCCAGCCGGCGTGCCTCAGGAGTTCACCCGGATCGGCACCGACAGTGGGCGGCGCACGTAACTGCCGCCGGACCACACGACCGCCGAGTGGTCAACCTCGAAATCCGGGCAGCGGGAAAGCAGTTCGGTCAACGCGACGCGCGACTGCATCCGGGCGGCGGCGGCCCCCAGGCAGTGGTGGGCGCCGTGGCTGAACGTCATGATGTTGCGCGGGCCTCGGGTGACGTCGAGTTCGCTTGCGTCCGGACCGTATTGGCGTTCGTCGCGGTTGGCCGACCCGTATAGCAGCAGCACCTTGCGGCCGGCCGGGATGATCGTGTCGTGCAGCGTCACGTCGCGCGTGGTGGTACGCGCCAGGCCCTGCACCGGCGAGGTCAGCCGCAGCAGCTCGTCGACCGCGTCGGGGATCAGCCCCGG
>NZ_JBYCLE010000583.1:0-8061 GCF_057473765.1 Mycobacterium sp. TH-M106
ATCCCGACGCCGAGCTGTTCGTGCACCCGGAGTGCGGCTGCGCCACCTCGGCGCTGTATCTGGTCGGGGAGGGCCACTTCCCGGAGGAGCGGGTGAAGATCCTGTCCACCGGCGGCATGCTCGAGGAGGCCCGAAGAACCCAGGCCGAGAAGGTGTTGGTCGCCACCGAGGTCGGCATGCTCTACCAGCTACAGAAGGCCGCACCTGAGGTGGATTTCGAGGCGGTCAACTCCAAGGCGTTCTGCAAGTACATGAAGATGATCACCCCGGCGGCGCTGTTGCGCTGCCTGATCGAGGGTGCCGACGAGATCCATGTCGATCCAGCGATCGCACGGCGGGCACTACGCAGCGTGCAGCGGATGGTGGCGATCGGGCAGTCCAACCCGACCGGCAAATGACGCTTGATGCCGTGTGGCAGCACTCGGCTGACGTCGTCGTCATCGGTACCGGAATCGGTGGCCTGTCCGCGGCGCGAGCCGCCCACCGCGCCGGGTGCAGCGTCGTTGTGCTCGACAAGTCCAGACGGACAGACGCCGTCACCGCCACGCACTACGCGCAGGGTGGAATCGCAGTGGTGCTGCCGGACACCGACGACTCGGTCGAGGCGCACGTCGCCGACACGATTGCCGCCGGCGGCGAGCTGTGCGAGCCCGATGCGGTCGCCTCCATCGTCTCCGACGGATACCGTGCAGTAGCCGAATTAGCCAGTGATGGTGCAGGATTCGACTCTACGCCGACCGGCCGGTGGGCACTGACCAGAGAAGGCGGACACTCCCAACGGCGGATCATCCACGCTGGCGGCGATGCCACCGGAGCCGAGGTGCAACGCGCGATCAACCGGGGCGCGGCGGCACTGGACATCCGCCGCGGCCATCTCGCACTGCAGGTCCTGCGCGACACCGACGCCGTGACCGGAGTGCTGGTAGCCAATGCCGACGGGATCGGCGTCATCCACGCCCCAGCGGTGATCCTGGCCACCGGCGGTCTGGGCCACCTCTACCGGGCCACCACCAACCCCGCCGGTGCCACCGGCGACGGGGTGGCGCTGGCGCTGTGGGCCGGGGTCGCGGTCAGCGATCTGGAGTTCATCCAGTTCCACCCGACCATGCTCTACGACGGGCGCGCTGGCGGCCGCCGGCCGCTGGTCACCGAGGCTGTCCGGGGCGAAGGGGCCAAACTGGTTGATGCCCAGGGATGCTCGGTCACCGAAGGCGTACACCCGATGGGCGATCTGGCACCGCGGGATGTGGTGGCGGCGGCCATCGACGAGCGGCTGAGGGAAACCGGTGATGCCTGCGTCTATCTCGACGCTCGCGGCATCGCCGGCTTCGAAGACCGGTTTCCGACCGTCACCGCCGCCTGCCGGGCGGCCGGTATCGACCCGGAACGCCAGCCCATCCCGGTGATCCCCGGTGCGCACTACAGCTGCGGCGGGGTGATCACCGACGTCACCGGATGCACTGAACTGCCCGGGCTGTTCGCAGCTGGTGAGGTGGGCCGCACCGGCATGCACGGCGCCAACCGGCTGGCCTCCAACAGCCTGCTGGAGGGACTGGTCGTCGGTGGCCGTGCCGGTGCCGCCGCCGCCGCGCATGCGGTGTCGGCCGGTGTCGTGCGGGCGGTGATGCCCGAGCCGGCCCGCATCGCACACACTGTTCTGGAACGCGATGCGCTGCAGCAGGCCATGTCCCGCGATGCATCGGTGGTTCGCGAGGCCGCCGGGTTGCGCCGGTTGGCCGATGAGCTGGCGGCGGGCAACGCGCGGACGGTGTTGTGGCGCAACGACTTCGAGGATGCAGCGCTGACACTGGCTGCGCGGACGGTTGCCGCAGCCGCTTTGGCGCGCAACGAAAGCCGCGGCTGCCACCACCGCGCCGACTACCCCGACACCGACCCCGGCCAGGCGCGCAGCATAGCGGTGCGCCTCGTCGGCGGCGTGATTCGGGTCCAGATACCGGCTGCGGTGTATTGATGCGGCTGTCCGCCGCCGAGCTTGCCGAGGCGCGGCTGGTCATCGCCCGTGCCCTCGACGAGGATCTGCGCTACGGTCCCGACGTCACCACCGCTGCGATAGTGCCCGCCGACGCGGAAACGGAGGCGGCGCTGGTGACACGGGATCCCGGCGTGATCGCCGGGGTGGACGTCGCACTGCTGGTTCTCGACGAGATACTCGGGCGTGAGGGCTACCAAGTGCTCAACCGGGTTGACGACGGCACGCGGCTCGGGCCGGGTGCAGCGGTGCTGACACTGCGGGCGGGCACCCGGGGTCTGCTGACCGCCGAGCGCACCATGCTGAACCTGATCGGGCACCTGTCCGGGATCGCCACCGCCACCGCCGCCTGGGTGCACGCGGTGCGCGGCACCAGCGCGAAGATCCGCGACACCCGCAAGACGCTGCCGGGCCTGCGGGTGTTGCAGAAGTATGCAGTACGAGCCGGCGGCGGGGTCAACCATCGGATGGGGCTCGGCGATGCCGCGCTGATCAAGGACAACCACGTCGCGGCCGCCGGGTCGGTGGTGGCGGCGTTGCGGGCGGTGCGTGACGCCGCCCCGAGTGTGCCGTGCGAGGTCGAAGTGGACTCGCTGGACCAGCTCGACGATGTGCTTGCCGAAAACCCCGAGCTGGTGCTGCTGGACAACTTCGGCGTCTGGCAGACGCAGATCGCGGTGCAGCGCCGCAACGCCCGCGCCCCCGGAGTGCTGCTGGAATCATCCGGCGGACTGACACTGGAGACCGCGGCCGACTACGCCGGCACCGGGGTGGATTACCTGGCGGTGGGTGCGCTCACCCATTCGGCGCGGGTGCTCGACATCGGGCTGGACATGTAGGTTCGCGCCGAAACCGAACGGTCAGGCGATGTCGGCGACGAGAACGGCTACCCGGCGTCCCTGGAGTCGGATCGCCAGCGGCAGCGACTTATCGGCGCCACCGACCGGAACAATCCGAGGGTTGGTGATGTGTATTTTCCGCCGGTACACGCGGACGTCGGCCTCGCCGGCGGCCAGGATGTTCTTCACCCAGTCGGCCTTGCCGTGGCCCAGGGCGATGGCCAGCTGGTTGCCCTTGCGGTAGGTGGTCACCACGGTTTCGTAGGGTTTGCCGGACTTGCGGCCACGGTGCTCGATGATCGAGGTCCCCGGCAGGTAGCGCGCGAATCGTTTCATCACCGGGTTCATGTATTTGATCTGCAGCCGGTCCAGCCACGGCGGAAACAGCGCCGGTACGCTCGGGGTGCTGTTCGGGTCATCGTTGGCGGCCATGGCGACTCCGTTCCTTCGCTTCACAGGGTGTGCGGTCATGCTATGTCGGCGAGGCCACATCTGCGGTCACGCTATAGCGACGTGCAGCGATATTCACTTGTACGGCTCTGGGACAATGGTCGACGTGACCAGCTCGCCGACGTTGATGGCTCGTATCGATCTGCGCGGCACCGACCTGTCCGCAGCCCAGCTGCGGGCCACGCTGCCGCGCGGCGGAGTCGACGTCGAAGCTGTGCTGCCGACGGTGCGCCCGATCGTCGAGGCGGTCGCCGAGCGAGGCGTGGCGGCGGCGCTGGAGTTTAGTGAAGACTTTGATCGGGTCCGGCCGGCCGCGGTGCGGGTGCCGGCCGCCGACCTGGACGCCGCGCTGGACGGCCTCGACCGCGACGTCCACTCCGCGCTGGCGGAGGCGATCGCCCGAGCCCGCGCTGTGCACGCCGATCAGCGCCGCACCGACACCATGACCGTGCTCGGCCCGGGCGCCACAGTCACCGAACGCTGGGTTCCGGTCGAGCGGGTCGGCCTGTACGTGCCCGGCGGCAACGCGGTGTATCCGTCCAGCGTGGTGATGAACGTGGTGCCGGCGCAGATCGCGGGGGTTGCCTCGGTGGTGCTGGCCAGCCCGTCGCAAGCCCAGTTTCACGGCTTGCCGCACCCGACGATCCTGGCCGCGGCCCGGCTGCTCGGCGTCGACGAGGTGTGGGCAGTGGGCGGCGCGCAGGCGGTGGCGCTGCTGGCCTACGGCGGCACCGACACCGACGGCGTCGCGCTGGCCCCGGTGGACATGATCACCGGACCGGGCAACATCTACGTCACCGCCGCCAAGCGGCTCTGCCGCTCCCGGGTCGGCATCGACGCCGAGGCGGGGCCGACGGAGATCGCGATTCTGGCCGACGACACCGCCGACCCGGTACACGTCGCTGCCGATCTGATCAGCCAGGCCGAACACGACGAGCTGGCGGCCAGCGTGCTGGTCACCCCCAGCATTGCGCTGGCCGACGCCACCGAGGCCGAGCTGACTGCCCAGCTGGCGACCACCCGGCACCGCACGCGGGTGACAGCGGCGCTGACCGGGCGTCAGTCGGCGACCGTCCTGGTCGACGACGTGGCCGCCGGCATTCGCGCGGTCAACGCCTACGCCGCAGAGCACCTGGAGATCCAGACCGCCGACCCGGCCGCGGCGGCGGCCCGGATCCGCAACGCCGGAGCGATCTTCCTCGGGCCATGGTCACCGGTCAGCCTCGGCGACTACTGTGCCGGGTCCAACCACGTGCTGCCGACGGCGGGCAGCGCCCGCCACTGTGGCGGGCTGTCGGTGCAGAGCTTCCTGCGCGGCATCCACGTCGTCGACTACACCGAGGCCGCGCTGAAAGACCTAACCGGACACGTGACAACCCTGGCCGTCGCCGAGGACCTGCCCGCGCACGGCGAGGCGGTGCGGCGGAGGTTCGAGCGGTGAGCGCACCCGGTCACAACGTCACACTCGCCGACCTTCCCCTGCGCGACGACCTGCGCGGCAAGTCCCCGTACGGTGCGCCGCAACTGACGGTGCCGGCGCGGCTGAACACCAACGAGAACCCGCATCCGCCGAGTCCGGCGCTGGTCGACGACGTGACCCGTTCGGTGCGTGACGCCGCGGCGGGCCTGCACCGCTACCCCGACCGTGACGCGGTCGCGCTACGCACCGACCTGGCCGGCTACCTGACCGTGCAGACCGGCGTCCGGGTCGGCGTTGACAACATCTGGGCGGCAAACGGCTCTAACGAAATACTGCAGCAGCTGTTGCAGGCGTTCGGCGGCCCGGGCCGCACCGCTGTCGGCTTCGTGCCGTCGTATTCGATGCATCCGATCATCGCCGGCGGCACCCAGACCGCATGGCTGGTGGCCAACCGCGCCGACGACTTCAGTCTCGATGCCGCCGTGGCCGTCGCCGCGATCAACGAGCGGCGACCCGACGTGGTGTTCCTCGCCAGCCCGAACAACCCGTCCGGGCAGAGTATCTCGCTTGACGAGCTGCAGCTCGTGCTCGACGCCGCACCCGGCATCGTGATCGTCGACGAAGCGTACGGGGAGTTCTCGTCGCGACCCAGCGCGGTGGCGCTGATCGAGCAGTATCCTGCAAAGCTGATCGTCACCAGGACCATGAGCAAGGCGTTCGCATTCGCCGGCGGGCGGCTGGGCTACCTGGTCGGTGCTCCGGCGGTGGTCGAGGCGATGCTGTTGGTGCGGCTGCCGTATCACCTGTCGTCGATCACCCAAGTCTCCGCCCGCGCAGCGTTGCGACACGCCCACGAAACGCTGGGCAGCGTCGCGCAGCTCGTCGCCGAACGTGAACGGGTCTCAAGCGCGTTGACCGGCATGGGGTTTCGGGTGATCCCCAGCGACGCCAACTTCGTGCTCTTCGGCAGGTTCACCGAGGCGCCCGCAACGTGGCAGCGCTATCTGGACTCCGGGGTTTTGATCCGCGACGTCGGCATCGAAGGATATCTGCGCGCAACCATCGGCCTACCCGGGGAGAACGACACGCTGCTGGCCGTCAGTGCCCGGTTGGCCGACACCGAACTGGCAGCAGCCGTTGAGAGCCTCAAGGGGGCAGAGTGAGCGAGCACCGCCGCGCCCGCATCGAGCGCAAGACCAAAGAATCCGAGATCGTCGCCGAACTGGACCTGGACGGCACCGGGATGGCCGACGTCGACACCGGGATAGCGTTCTACGACCACATGCTGACCGCGCTGGGCAGCCACGCCGGTTTCGATCTGACGATCCGCGCCAAGGGCGACGTCGAGATCGAGGCGCACCACACCGTCGAGGACGCGGCGATCGTGCTCGGTCAGGCGCTTGCTCAGGCCCTGGGGGACAAGACCGGCATCCGCCGGTTCGGCGACGCGTTCATACCGATGGACGAGACGCTGGCACACGCCGCCGTCGACGTGTCCGGGCGGCCGTACTGCGTTCACACCGGGGAACCGGATCACCTGCGGCACACCACGATTGCGGGCAGTAAGGTGGCGTACAATACCGTCGTCAACCGGCACGTGTTCGAGACGCTGGCAGCCAATGCGCGCATCGCACTGCACGTGCGCGTCCTCTACGGGCGCGACCCGCACCACATCACCGAGGCGCAGTACAAGGCGGTCGCCCGCGCGCTGCGCCAGGCAGTCGAACGCGACCCTCGGGTAGCTGGCGTACCGTCCACCAAGGGCACCCTGTGACCCACGTTTCCCGGCCGAAGGTTGTGGTGCTGGACTACGGCTCGGGCAACCTGCGGTCGGCGCAGCGCGCACTGCAACGCGCTGGCGCGACGGTCGAAGTGACCCCCGATGCCGATGCCGCCGTGGCCGCCGACGGGCTGGTGGTGCCGGGTGTCGGCGCGTTCGCGGCCTGCATGGCGGGACTGCGGAACATCAACGGGGACAAGATCATCGCCGAGCGGCTGCAACGTGGACGTCCGGTGCTGGGGGTGTGCGTCGGCATGCAGATCCTCTTCACCCATGGAATCGAGTTTGGAGTCGAGTCCCTGGGCTGCGGTCGATGGCCTGGCGCGGTCACCCGGCTGGACGCCCCGGTGGTCCCGCACATGGGCTGGAACGTGGTGGATGCCGCACCGGACAGCATGCTGTTCAACGGACTCGATGCCCGCACCCGGTTCTACTTCGTGCATTCCTATGCCGCCCAACGCTGGGACGGCGGTCCCGGCGCGTTGTTGACCTGGGCGCGCCATCGAGTGCCGTTTCTGGCCGCCGTCGAGGATGGGCCATTGGCCGCGACCCAGTTTCACCCGGAGAAGAGCGGGGACGCCGGCGCGGCCCTGCTGCACAACTGGGTGGAGGTGCTGTGAATCCGGTGCCCCCGGCTTTGGTCCTGTTGCCCGCCGTCGACGTGGTCGACGGGCGCGCAGTGCGTCTTGTGCAGGGCCGGGCCGGCAGCGAAACCGAGTACGGCTCGGCGCTGGACGCCGCGCTGGGCTGGCAACGTGACGGCGCCGAATGGATTCACCTGGTCGACCTGGACGCCGCCTTCGGCCGCGGCTCCAACCGCGAACTGCTTGCCGAGGTGGTCGGCAAACTCGACGTGCAAGTGGAACTGTCCGGCGGCATCCGCGACGACGACTCACTCAGCGCAGCGCTGGCCACTGGCTGCGCCCGGGTGAATCTGGGTACCGCGGCACTGGAGAACCCGGCGTGGTGCGCGCACGCGATCGCCCAGCAGGGCGAGCGGGTCGCGGTCGGGCTGGACGTGCGGATCGTCGACGGTGTGCACCGACTCCGCGGCCGGGGCTGGCAGACCGACGGCGGCGACCTCTGGCAGGTGCTGGAACGTCTTGATAAACAAGGGTGTTCGCGGTTCGTCGTCACCGACGTGACCAAGGACGGCACACTGGGCGGCCCGAATCTCGGCCTGCTTCGCAGCGTCGCCGAGCGCACCGACGCTCCGGTCATCGCGTCCGGAGGGGTGTCCAGCCTGGACGACCTGCGCGCCATCGCCGCCCTCACCGAGACCGGCGTGGAGGGCGCCATCGTCGGCAAGGCGCTTTACGCCGGGCGGTTCACCCTGCTGCAGGCGCTGGCCGCGGTGCAGGAGTAGGCAACGACATGGGTCTACACAGCGACGTGGCAGTGCGGGTCATCCCGTGCCTGGACGTCGACGACGGCCGGGTGGTCAAGGGCGTCAACTTCGAGAACCTGCGCGACGCCGGAGATCCGGTCGAACTGGCCGCCGTTTACGACGCCGAGGGCGCCGACGAGCTGACCTTCCTCGACGTCACCGCGTCGTCGTCGGGGCGGGCCACCATGCTGGAGG
>NZ_JBYCLE010000584.1:0-14870 GCF_057473765.1 Mycobacterium sp. TH-M106
GCTGCGGCCGCACGGCGGCATCGGGAAGCCGGCGGCCACGGCGCCGCTGTGGGGCCTCATCGAGCGCAGCCGCGAAGTCGGGCTGCACGTCATCGCGGCACGCTCACCGGGGAACTGGGCCGGGGTGTCGGTGATGAACCCGTTTCTGCAGAAGCTGACAGCCTCCCGCGCGCCGACCCTGTTCATGGACAACGACCCGGCCAACGTCAAGGTCTTCGGCAGAACCCCGGCCCAGCAGCTGCCACCCGGCCGGGGCCTGTTGGTCACCACCGACGGCGTCATCGAAGGCGTGTTGGTCGGGACGCCGCAGTGAACGAGCGTCCCGGCAAAACCTGTCTCGACAGCCGCCGCCTGGACACCTTAGACTCAGGCGATTCGACACCGGCGAGACCGGCGAGACCGGCGATATGGGTGAAACGGGGAGGCAAAGATGTCGTTGTTGGGTGTGAACACCGTCGCCGTGGACATGTCGGCGCTCACCGAGTCCGTCATCAGTGGGCAGATGGCCGCCGCCACCGCCGCGGGAGCTCATGCGCTCACCGGGACGGTGCCGATGGCAGCTGACGCCGATTCGGCGGCGTTCGCGGCTGCGCTGAACGCATCGGGCGGCGCCTACCTGGGCACGGCAGCCGAGCACGTCGGGCAGCGGGCGGCGTTCGCCGGAGCGCAGCACCTGGCCTCGGTCACCTACCTGCTCAGTGAACTGGTCAGTGCCGCCAGGCTGACGGTTTAGCACCGGCCGATGGCCGACCCTCGCTGGATGGCTCCTCCCGAAGTCGTCGCGGCGATCTTCGAGACGGGTCCCGGTCCGGCGTCGGTGCTGGCCAACCAGCTGGTGTGGATGACCGAGGCGATCAGTCACGAGTTCGCGATGGGGCTCTCCGTGGCCAACACCGCGGCCACCGCCACCCAGTGGATCGGCCTCGGCGGTGCGGCGTCGGGCCAGGGCGCGGTCGGGCTCAACACCGGACTTCAGACGCTTTTGGGGTGGATCGCCCACAAGATCGCGGTCACTCGGTCCGCCGCGGACGCCTACACGGTTGCGGCGTCGACGGTGATTCCCTCGGTGGTCAGCCAGACCAACCGGGACGAGACCGCTGCACTGCACGCCACCAACTTCATGGGCGTGAACACCCCGGCGATCATCGAACGCGATACCGAGTATTTCGGCTGGTACTGGCCGCAGAATTCGAGCATCGGCTGGAGCTACTCCGGCGTGCTGACCGGCCTGGTCGATGCCCTGGGCATTCCCCCGCCGGCGGCCCCGATGGGGGCGTCGCCGGCCGCGGCGCCGGCGGCGGGCACGGCCCTCGCCCAGTCGGCGGCTCAGACCGCTGCCCAATCACTGGCGGCCGCCGAGGCCCCGGCTGAAACGGCGTCGTCGTCTGAGGTGGCCGGGGGCTCGTTCCTGTCGCAGGGGCCGGAGTTGGCGTCCGCGATGACCAATCCGTTGACGTCGTCTGCCGGCGTGCCCGCCCAGGCGTTGCAGAGCTTCTCGAGTGCGCCGCAAGCCCTGATGAGCATGTTCTCGGCGGGCAGACCGATGGAAGCGCTGAGTGCCAGCACCGACGCGGCCCTGGGCGGCGCGGTTGCCGAGCCGTGGCGGGCCGGCGCCGGCGCCCTAATAAGCCCAGCCGGCCCAGTCAGCACAGCGGGCGGGGTCGGCGGATATCCCGCGCTGACCAGCTACACCCGACCGGCCAGTACCTTCTCCCCCGAGATCGGCGGCCGGCCGACTGGTCGCGCCGGCGTGCTCAACGCCGCCGAGTTGCGCAGCCCCACCAGCCCCACCGGCCCTGCCAGTGCTGGTGGGGCCGGCGGAATGCCGATGTCGCCGGTCGGGATGCTGGGACGCGGGGGTCGCTCCACTGGCTCCACCGACGCGCAGGTGCGTAACGCGCGCATCGTCGTGAGCACGGCAGGAGAGGGGTGATCGAACGGCGCAGGCAACGGCCAGAAAAGGTGAAGTGACAACGACGACCAGATCCTTAAACTCGACGCAAGCCCCGTCGCAGGGGGAATCGCAAAAAATCACAAGGAGGATGAGATGCCCGACGCAGCGGCACCTCAATCGACGAGCATAACGGTCACACCGGAACTGCTCAATGTCACCGCGCAGAAAATCGACGCGGATCTCGAACACGCCATCGCCATCGCCAACAACTACTACAGCGGCCACGAAAACGTCGTCTCCGCCGCGCTGTTCTCCGGCCCGGCCTCGAACGCATCGCTGATGACGGCCGGCCACCTCAACGACAGCCTGCAACAGACGATCGCCGGCTGCCAGCGCCTCTCCAACGGGCTACGCAAAGCGGCGGCGCTCATGCAGACCCACGAGGACGACGCGGCTCACGGCTTCACCCATCTGTTCGAGACTCCGGCTTCCTCGGTGTAGCCGGCCGACTTGCACACCACACAGTCAGGAGTAACGGAATGATTCCGGGTCAAATCACCTACAACCACGGCGCGGTCGCCGACCTCGCCAGCAACGTCGCCTCGAGCGCGGGTCAGCTGATGGAGATCCACGCCGACATCATCCAGCTGACCCAGGCGCTCTACGAGTACTTCATGGGTCAGGGCGCGACGAGCTTCTTCGACGCGCAACAGCAGGCCCTGCATGGGCTGGAGGGCCTGATCCAGACCGTCGGCCGGCACGGCCAGACCGTGACCGACGTCCACCACAACGCCATCAGCACCGACGCGCAGGCGGGCCAGTTCTTCGTCTGAGCGCCAGAGCCGCGGGCTAGCTGGGGCGCACGCCGAGCGAGCGCCCCAGCGATCGTGTTGGAAAGCTTGGAGAAGAAGCGGTGTTGACCACTAGCGTCGACGGCCTGTGGGCACTGCAGGTGCTCGCCGGCATCGAAACCCTGGCCCCGGAGCTGGGGCTGCGTCCCATCCTGCCCAGTGTGGAGTCCCCGCCGCTGGCGCTGGCGCATCCGGTCGCGGCCGAGTTGGCCCGCGCGGGGGTGATCGACGATGCCGGGGTGGTGGATTCCACCGTGGTGGAGTGGCTGACGGTGCTGGCTCGCCGCGACGTCGCCCTGGTCGTCCACCTGCGCAGACCCGACGGCGACGCGCCGGCCCGGGTGGTGCTGGCACGGTTCGCGCGGTGGTGGATGGTGATGGAGCGCTCGGCGGAGGTGATCCGCATCGGCGGCGCGGGCACCGCTGGCGCCGAGGGCGCGGCCAACTCGGTGATCACCACCCAGATCGACCGGTTGTGCGGATCTCTGCCCGCGGCACCGCTGCGGCCGGTCACCCTGGACTCGCAGGCGCTGCAGCGCGAGGCGACCGATCTGGAGACGCTGCGCGCCTTCCTGATCGCTCAGCGGTTAGACGCCGACCAAGTACAGATGGTGATGGCGGCCACCGACCTGCGCCAGTCTGCGCAGGCGTCCATCGTGGCGGTTCAAGCCGGAGTGGAGACGGGCCGGCCCACCCGCACCCACGTCGGGCCAACGGTGGTGACCGTGCTGGATACCCCACAGGGGCGCTTGCTCGCCGAACAGGTCCCGTCGGCCGGCACGACATGGATGATCATCGCTCCCGGCACCGCCACCAACATTGCGAACGCGGTCAACCAGATGCTGCGGCGGCTGCCGGCCGACCAGGAATGGTACGCCTACCGAAAAGTAGTATGAAAACGCGTGAAAGGGCGTGAAAGGTGAAAGGTAGTGCCGTGACGAGTTTATTGACCGTGTTAGCGTTCAGACCGTGACAAATCCGCGGAGGGTGCCGCTGAGCTCAACCGAACACGGTGGTCCGGCTGGGGTGCACGGCCCGTGGCACGACTCCGTCTCCGGAACGCTGCGTATCTCCGATATGGTCGCGCCGCGTAAAATACCTCCGGGTTCGGGATGGCGCAAATTCGTCTATGTCATGTCGTTTCGTGGCATCAACCTTGGAGAATCGCCGGCCGAACGTCATTACCGCGAATTGCAGCAGCGCATACGACGCCACATTCGAAAACAATTCGTCATCGGGGTGATTTCCGGCAAGGGCGGAGTCGGCAAGACCACGATGACCGCCTGTGTCGGCGGGGTGTTCCGGGAGTGCCGTCCGGAGAACGTGGTGGCCGTCGACGCCGCACCGGGCTTCGGGACGCTGGCCGGCCGGATCGACGAGGCGCCGCCCGGCGATTACACGGCGGTGCTCAACGACACCGATGTGCAGGGCTACGCCGACATCCGGGAACACTTGGGACAGAACGGCCTCGGGTTGGATGTGCTGGCCGGCAACCGGGCGTCGGATCAGCCGCGGCCACTGGTGCCGTCGATGTTCGCCGGCGTGCTGTCGCGTCTGCGCCGCACCCACACCGTCATCGTCGTCGACACCTCCGACGATCTGGAACATCCGGTGATGAAGGCGGTGCTCGACTCCTGCGACACGTTGGTGTTCGTGTCGGGCCTGACCGCCGACACGTCGCTGCCGGTGACGCGGGCGATCGACCTGCTGCGCTCGATGGGGTATCACGAGCTGGTATCGCGCAGCATGGTCATCCTCAACGACAGCCGCAACAGATACGACCCGCAGGCGCGCAGATACCTCGCCGAACGGTTTGCACAATCCGGTGCGACCGTGGAATTCATGCCGTACGACGCCCACCTGGCCAAGGGCGGCATCATCGACACGCAGCATGAACTGGGCAAGACCGCTCGCCTACGGTTGTTCGAGATCACCGCCGCACTGGCCGACAAATACGTTCCGGATGCCGACAGGCCGCATTGATGGCTCCACCGACAAAACCACCGACAAAACCACCGACAAGGGTCGCATTCCCGGCTCGCTGCGCGGTTGCGGTGGTCTGTGGTGGGCAGCTGGTTTCCCAGGTGTATCCGGCGTCGGTGCCGATCGAGGTCTTTATCGACAATGTCGTCGAACTGCTCAACGACGAACTGAGGCGGCGGGGGCTGCCCGGGCTCGATTCCGGTGTCGGCTACGAACTGCACAAAGCCAACGGAGTCCGACTCGACGTCACGAAGACCCTCGACGAACTGGGTGTCGAAGACGGCGCCGCCCTGGCGCTGGTGCCCTCAGTGAAGGACGTGGCGGGCGACTCGTTCGAGCCGCAGTACGAGTCGCTCTCCACTGGACTGGCCCGGGTCGGCAAGAAGCTGTTCGAACCCGTCACGGCCGACACCGCGGCACACACCGCGCTGGTGATAGTGGCGATGGCCGGCACGGCGCTGCTGGGCCTGGCACTGCGCAACCGCGCGGCCACCGATTCGTCGGTGCCCAGCATCGTGACCGGGGTCGCCGGGCTGCTGGCCGCCGGCGCGGCCGGGGCGGTCCGGCTTTGGTGGCCGCACCGGGCCGACATGCTCGGCGGGTTCGCCTGGCTGGCGGCGCCGTTGCTGGCGGTGAGCCTCGGCGCGGCGGCCCCTGGCGCCCTCGGTGCACCCCACCTGTTCATCACGGGCCTCGCCGCAGCCCTCTTGACCTGCGGAATCGCCGCTGTGACCGGGCGTCTGGTCAATGTCGCCGCGACCGTGGTGACGGTGTGCGCCTTGGGCGGGGCGGTGGCGGCAGTCCGGATGTGGCGGCCGGTGCCGGCGCAGTGGCTGGGCATGTGCACGCTGGTCGCGTTGCTTGCGCTGTTGACCGTGGCCCCGACCATCGCGCTGTGGGCTGCCCGGATCCGGCCGCCGCATTTCGGCTCGATCACCGGGCGTGATCTGTTCCGGCGCAGCGACGGGTTGCCGGTCGACGCGGTCTCGCCGGTGGGCGCCGCCGACGTCGTCGACGAAGCCCGCGGTGAAGAAAACACCGAAGCCAACCCGGACACCACCCCGCGCGGCGAACAGATCGCCAGTGCCGCGGTAAGGGCCAACAGCGTGCTCACCGGAGTCTGCGTGGCCGCCGGCCTGGCCCTGCCGGCGGCGGTGTGGTCGACACTGATGCCGGGGCCCGGCCCGCATGGTCGCAGCACGGCGGCCGCCGTGCTGGCCGGGCTCTTCGTGCTGATCTACATCAGCCGCGGCCGGTCGTACGCCGACAAACGACAGGCCATCGCTGTCGTGTGCGGGGCCGCGGCGGCCGTCTGCGTCGGCGTCGTCAAATACGTGATATACGAACCTGAACCCGCTGTATCCAGCGCGGCCCTGCTAACCGGCGCGTTGGCACTGACCGGATTCGGCGCCGCCGCCCTGGCGGCGGGGCTGCTGATCCCGGTCACGAAGTTCACCCCGCTGGTGCGGATGATCGCCGAATGGCTTGAACTGGCGGCGATCGTCGCGGCGCTGCCGCTGGCCGCGTGGATTTCGGGACTGTTCACCTGGGTGCGGATGCGATGAGCGGCCGGGCGCGGCGGTTTTCGTCGCTGCTGCTGGTCGCCGTGCTGGTGTACGTGCCGGCCCTGGTGGCTACCGTCGTCGATGTTCCGGTCGCGCAGGCGATTCCACCGCCGAGTGTCGATCCGGCGCGGCTCCCCGCCGACGGCAAGCCCGGCCCGGATCAGCCGATGCGGCAGAGCAACATCTGCGCACACCCGATCACCGTCGCCGACCCGGACGTCGCCGTCACCGCGCCCGGCTTCACCATGCTCAACATCGCCCAAGCCTGGCAGTACTCGACCGGCAACGGGGTACCGGTCGCGGTCGTCGACACCGGCGTCAACCCGAGTCCGCGGCTGCCGGTGATCGGCGGCGGCGACTACATCATGGGTGGCGACGGACTCACCGACTGCGACGCGCACGGCACCACCGTGGCGTCGATCATCGGTGCGGCACCGCAGGGCACCCCGATGCCGGCGCCGATGCCACCCGCCCCGGCGTTTCCGCCGCCCGTCGGCGCGGCCGTCGACTCCGCACCGCCGCCACCCGGTGGACCGCCCCCGCCGGCGCCGGCGGCGCCTCCGCCGGTGACGGTCACCCTCCAGGCGCCCCCGCCGCCACCCTCCGATGAGCCGGCGAACGCCCCCGGTGACCCTGCCCCGGGCCAGCCCGACGACCCCGAGGTGGCGCCGCTGCCACCGGCGGCGCCCGACGGTGTGGCCGGGGTGGCGCCGCATGCGGTGATCATCTCCGTCCGGCAGTCGTCGCGCGCCTACGAACTCGAGCACCCCACCGGCGGCAACCTGGATGCGCGCAAGAAGGCCGGCACCGTCGCGACCCTGGCCAGTGCCATCGTGCACGCCGCCGACCTGGGCGCCAAGGTGATCAATGTCAGTGTGACGTCGTGTGTGTCAGCGGCCGACCCGCTCGATCTGGGTGCCATTGGCGCGGCGGTCTGGTACGCGGCCACCGTCAAGGACGCCGTGATCGTGGCGGCAGCCGGCAACGACGGTGAAGAGGACTGCGCACAGAATCCGTCCTTCAACCCGTTGGATCCCTCGGATCCCCGCGACTGGCACCAGGTCAAAACCGTGTCGTCGCCGTCGGTGTTCGCCGACTACGTGCTGTCGGTGGGTGCGGTCGACAACACCGGTGCGCCGATCAGCAAAAGCCTGACCGGCCCGTGGGTGGCGGCCGCGGCGCCGGGGATCGGGATCATGGGGTTGTCGCCGCAGACCGGCGGCCCGGTGAACGCCTATCCGCCGGCCCGGCCGGGAGAGAAGAACATGCCGTTCTGGGGCACGAGCTTCTCGGCTGCCTATGTCAGCGGCGTGGCCGCCCTGGTGCGCGCCAAGTTCCCGGAGCTGTCCGCGCATCAGGTGGTCAACCGCATCCTGCAAACCGCGCACAACCCGCCGCGCGGGGTGGATAACCAAGTGGGCTACGGGGTGGTCGATCCGGTGGGCGCCCTGACCTTCAATGTGCCGCCCGGAGAGCGGTCCGCGCCCGGCGCGTACAGCAGGGTGATCGTTCCCGCCCCGCCCGCCCCGGCCCCGGATCACCGCGCCCGCACGTGGGCATTGGCGTTCGCCGGCGTGGTGGCGGCTGCCGGGGCGATCGTCGCGCTGATCGCTCGGGTCCGGCGGCGGCCGGTCTGATGGGCGCGGCCACCAGATTCGGCAACGGCCCGGTTATCGTCGCGGTGCTCGCAGCCGGGTTGATCGGATGGAGTGCCGCGGGATATCCGGGCGCCGTGGCCGGGCTGGCCCTGGGCCTGCTGGTCGGGACGCCCCGCTGGCGGCACCGCCAACCGTGGTCGTGGCTGGCGCTGTGGGTCCGGCGGCGGCGCCCGATTGTCCTGCGCGAACCCGTCACCGTGGCCAACGACCGCGCCGGCGGCGGAGTCCGCTGCCAAGACGGGATGGCCGCGGTGGCGGTCCAGCTGCTGGGCAAGCCGCACGTGCCGACCCTGTTCACCGGTTCCACCTCGACGGTCACCGAGAATGCCGTCGACATCGCCGGCCTGTTGCCGCTGCTGCACCAGAGCCTGGGGCTGACCGTCGATTCGCTTTCGGTGGTGAGCGCCGGCGCGCGGCGGCGCAGCACCGGCGACTATCCGCGGGTCTACGACACCCTGATCGGCACGCCGCCATACGCCGGGCAGCGGGAAACCTGGCTCATTGCCCGGATCGCCGCCCTGGCCAACGTCGAGGCGCTGAGGACGCGGAGTTCGCTGGGCACTGCGGCGTTGGCCGCCGCCCAACGGATCAGCGCGGCCCTGCGCCAGCAGGGCATCCGCGCCCGGGTTGCCACGGCCACTGACATCGTGGAGATGGAGCGGCGACTGGCTGGTTCGGGTGGTTCGGCTGGTTGGGCCCTAGCCGCTGACAACCGGCGGTGGCGGTCGCTGCGCGGCGATGCCGGCTGGCTGACCACGTACGGCTACCGGCCCGGCGACGTCACCGCGGAGACCCTGGCGCAAGCGTGGTCGCTGCGCGCCGACGGGATCATCGGAAACGTCACGCTGTTTCCGGACGGCTCCGCGACGGCGACGGTGACCGTCCGCAGCGCGCAACCGCCGGCGGCACCGCCGAGCGTGCTGCTGCAGCCGCTGCCGGGGGAGCAGGCGGCGGCGCTGGCCGCCAGTTTCTGCGGGCCGCTGCCGGATCTGCGCGGCGTCCGCCGCGGCCGCCTACGGGCCACGCTCACGGTCCCGGTGGGTCCGTCGGGGGTGCTGCTGGGCAAGGTCGGTGCCGGCGACCGGTTGCTGCTGCCGCTGGACGACCCGGGGGAGTTCAGCAGGGTGCAGATAGCCGCAGAGGATGCCCTGGCGAAGCGGATTGTGGTGCGGCTGGCCGGCGCCGGGGAGCGGATCACAGTGCACAGCCGCGATCTGCGCCGGTGGTCCAGTGTCCGGATGCCCGACGTCGTCGTCACCAGCGGAGTCCGGCCAGCTGCGGGCACCACGGTCAGCGTCGTGGACGGCACCGCTGGCACCGAAGCCACCCGGGCTCCGACGCCGCGGCCGAACACCGTGATCGTGATCAGTGCGCCGGATACGCCGCAGCCCGGCACCGCGGACGTGACGATCACCCAGACCGGCCCGGCGACCGTGGAGGTGGCCACTACCGGCACTACCGGCACTGCCGGGCAGGTGCACGTCGTGGAGGTGGAGTTGTTCCGCGCCGAGAACCGCTACGTATCCTCAGAGCCGGTTGTGCCGATGACGCGGGGCGCCGCTGAAGTTGAAGCGCTGGAATCGGTGGACTAGAAACCATGACCAGCAGGACGAGCAGCACGACAACAGCCGCCGCGCGCAAGCGATTCGACGCGGCGATGGCGTTGCTCGAAGCCGACCCGTCGGGTTTGTCCGCGGCGCGGCAGCTGTTTGGCGAGGCGACCGAGATCGACCCGTCGATGGCCGACGCATGGCTGGGCCGGGCCGCCACCGGCGACGAGTCGCTCTCGACGTTGCAGGAGTTGCACTCCTACGGCACACGCCTGCACCGGGAGACCAACCGGCTCGGTGTCTATCTGTCCGCGGCGGTCAAAGCCGGCCCGTACCTGTCGATCTCGGTGACCGAGTCGTCGCATGCCGGTCTGGCGCTGGCCAGTGCGCTGATCGACGACGGACAGTACGAAAAAGCCGACGAACTGCTGACCGGTACGGCACTGCTGGACACCTGGGAGAACCACCAGTGGCAGCAGTACATTCGCGCCTACCTGATGTTCGCTACCCAGCGGTGGCCCGACGTGATCTCGGTTGCGGCGACCATTCTGCCGCCGCAAGCCACCATTATGTCGGCGGTGACCGCGGCGACCAGTGCTTTGGCGGCCCGTGCCGCCGCCCATCTCGGGCAGGCGCGTGTCGCGCTGGACTGGGCGAACCGGGTTCAGTTGGGCACCGGGCACGGCCTGCCGGCCGCCGCGCGTGCGCAGCCGAGTCCCGACACGGCGGTGACCGCGATCGATCCCGGCGACCTCCCGCTGATCGCAGCCGATCTAGCGTACGTGCGGGGGATGGCGCACCGGCTGCTCGGCGAGCAGGACAAAGCCGAGATCTGGCTGTCGAAGGCAACGATCAACGGCGCTCTGACCGAAGCGGCGAAACAGGCCCTGGCCGATCCGACGCTGCATCTGGCGGTCACCGACGAGGAAGCGATCAACAGCCGAACCGACAAATGGGATGTGACCACCGAGCAGTCCGAGGAAGAGCGCAACGAAGAACACAACCAGCAGCGCCGTGACGATCTGCTGGTGCAAGGGCGGGCGCTGCTGGACAACCAGGTCGGGTTGACTGAGGTCAAGCGTGCCGTTGCCGAGTTGGAAGACCAGATCGAGGTGCGCGCCCTGCGGCTAGCCGCAGGGCTACCGGTCACCAACCAGACCAACCACATGCTGCTGGTGGGGCCGCCGGGCACCGGTAAAACCACCACCGCCGAAGCGCTGGGCAAGATCTACGCCGGGCTGGGCATTGTCCGGCATCCGGAGGTCATCGAAGTCAAGCGTGCGGATTTTTGCGGCGAGCACATCGGCGCTTCGGGGCCGAAAACCAATGAGCTGATCGAGCGTTCCCTTGGCCGCATCCTGTTCATGGACGAGTTCTATTCACTGGTGGAGCGCCACCATGACGGACGCCCCGACATGATTGGCATGGAGGCGGTCAACCAGTTGCTGGTCGCTTTGGAGGTGCACCGCTTCGACTTCTGTTTCATCGGCGCGGGATACGAGAAGGAAGTCGACGAATTCCTGACCGTCAACCCGGGTTTGGCGGGCCGGTTCAACCGTAAACTGCGATTCGAGTCCTACACGCCCGACGAATTGGTGGAGATCGCGGTTCGCTACGGAGCACCACGCGCCACCGTGATCGAACCGGCCGCCGCCGAAGCGCTGCGGGCCGCGTCCGAGGCGCTGCGCGGCTACCGGGCCCCCGGCGGCGGCCACGGAATCGACGTCATGCAGAACGGGCGGTTCGCCCGTAACGTGGTCGAGCGAGCCGAACGGTTGCGAGACTCGCGGGTTGCCGCTCAGCATCGCAGCGCCAAAGGGTCGGTGACCGTCGAAGATCTTCAGACGCTGCAGGTGCAAGACATCACCGCTGCTGTGGGCGACGCATGCGCGGAAAAGCATGTGCCGATAGCACTGTGAGCCGTCACCGGCTGAACCGACCGTAGATAGGGCGTGCCTTCGGTGGTCGTACCATCGTCGCCGAAGATGCTGGTGTTGCCTGGAGACACTGGTGTCACCGGTCACCTCAGCCTCAACAGCCTCTGACTGAAGGATGTGTGTCGCGTTGACATGGATATCGTCTGTGCTATCACCGGCGCAAACCGCTTCGGTACCGCGATCGGTGGTATCGCATGCGATGTCGTTCGGTAACAACCGCTACCGCCTCGTTTCCGGTGCGGCTGTGACCGGTGCCGCTTGGCCCGCGTATCGACCTCGATGAGGTTGTGTCAGTCATGGCTCGACAAGGGGCCTCAAGCGGGCCGCCGAGGCCGACGGACGCCGTTAGTGACGCTGGCCGGCAACCGGCGGGCGAGACGCGAAGTAGTGCGCGACGATCGCGGTGACCTGCAGGAATCTGCGCCGGGTCGCCGGCGCCATCTCGCTTGTCACGTCGATGACTCCCCCGGGCCGCAGATGCGGGTCGAACGGCACCTCGACCACCGCGGGGCCGTGGCGGAGGAACTGCGCGCTCAGTGCCGAGCGGGTCCGCCGGTCGGCATGACCGTCGGAGTCGTTGAGCACGACGACTGTGCGCTGCAGTAGGCCGGTCTGGCCCTGGTCGGCCAGCCACTCCATGGTCTTGGCTGCAGCCGCGGCTCCGTCCGCCCACGGCGACGAGACCACAATCAGCGCATCCAGGTCCCGCAGCGCCTCTTGGGTGACGGGTGCGTCCATCGTCGAACCGCAGTCGATGACGGAGATGTTGAAATGGCGGTCCAGGCGCAGCGCGGCCTCCCGGTAGAGCGCCGGGTCCAGAACCCGTCGTCGTCCTACCGCCGGCTCCCCGGCGAGCACATACAGCCCGGCGGCGTTGGCGCCGACTCGACTGCTGACGTCGGTGAACGACACCAGGTCGTCGACCGCTGCGAGCTCCCGGTAGGAACTCCTGGCGTGCGGGTCGACGCGGCTGCCGAGCCGGCCGAATGCGGTGTCGGCGTCGATAGCGACCACCCGGTCGGCACGGCGTAGGTATGCAAACAGGGAACCGACGCTGGCCGCCACCGTCGTCTTGCCGGTGCCGCCCTTGCCGAGCACACCGACCTTGTAGCTGCCGCGCGGAGTGGATCGAATCGCTGCTTCGTAGCTGGCCTTTTCCCGTTCAGCGGCCGACGGCCCGAGGTTGACCAGCCCAAACGTGACGGCCAGAACTGCGCGGCGCCAACCGCGTTCGGGGAGCGGCCGGCGGTGGGAGGGGGGCGCCGGTCGTGCAGGCCGTGCAGACTGGGCAGACTGGGCGTCCGGGTAGCCCCACCAGCCTGGTTGCGGCTGCCGGTGCGGGTTGGGCGGTGGTTGGGGCACCGATTCAGTATCGGCTATCGGGTCCAGCGATACGCGCCGGTGGGTCGGGCTGAGAGCAGGCCTGCCAGCGGCGTCAGCGTCACCGGCTGCCGGTATGCTTTCCCGTGCAGGCTAAACCCGCGGGATTGGCTTTTCAGACCGGTCTTGGCATATCGTTTGACGAACTGCCGGGACTTCAGACAGGCCCACCGTTCAGTGTCGCACGGACGTATCCCGGTGACCGGGATGTCGTCGGCGGGCGGACCACCAATAGGTATCGCCGACGGGATCGAGCTTGCGACTTGTGGTGGAGGGTCGAATAGGGATGGGAGCGAGGCGGGTCGGGCTTTACAACCCCGCGTTTGAGCACGATTCGTGCGGTGTGGCGATGGTCGTGGACATGCACGGTCGGCGCAGCCGCGACATCGTGGATAAGGCCATCACGGCGCTGCTCAACCTCGAGCATCGCGGCGCCCAGGGCGCCGAGCCGCGCAGCGGCGATGGGGCCGGCATCTTGATCGGAGTCCCCGACCACTTCCTGCGCTCGGTGCTCGACTTCGCCCTGCCGGTCGAAGGCAGTTACGCCACCGGCATCGCGTTCCTGCCGCAATCGTCGAAGGACGCCGCGGCGGCGTGCGCGGCGGTGGAGAAGATCGTCGAAGCCGAGGGGCTGCAGATGCTCGGGTGGCGGGATGTGCCCATCGACGACTCGTCGCTGGGCGCGTTGTCCAGGGACGCGATGCCCACCTTCCGGCAGCTGTTCATCGCCGGGGCCTCCGGAATGGAGCTGGAGCGCCGCGCCTACGTGATCCGCAAGCGCGCTGAGCACGAACTGGGTAGCAAGGGGCCGGGCCAGGATGGGCCGGGCCGCGAAACCGTCTATTTTCCAAGCCTTTCCGGGAAGACTCTGGTTTACAAAGGCATGTTGACCACTCCGCAGCTCAAGGCGTTCTACCTGGATCTGCAGGACGACCGGCTGGCCAGTGCGTTGGGTATTGTGCATTCCCGGTTCTCCACCAACACCTTCCCGTCCTGGCCGCTCGCACACCCCTACCGGCGGATCGCCCACAACGGCGAAATCAACACCGTCACCGGCAACGAGAACTGGATGCGTGCCCGCGAGGCACTGATCCGCACCGACGTCTTCGGCGCCCCCGGCGACTGGAACAGCGCCGCAAAGCTGTTCCCGATCTGCACTCCGGGCGGCTCCGACACCGCCCGCTTCGACGAAGTGCTGGAGTTGCTGCACCTGGGTGGGCGCAGCCTGCCGCATGCGGTGTTGATGATGATTCCGGAGGCGTGGGAACGCGACTCGTCGATGGACCCGGCGCGGCGTGCGTTCTACCAGTATCACGACTCGTTGATGGAGCCCTGGGACGGACCGGCGTCGATGACGTTCACCGACGGCACCGTGGTAGGGGCTGTGTTGGACCGCAACGGACTGCGGCCGTCCCGGATCTGCGTCACCACCGACGGCTTGGTGGTGATGGCGTCCGAGGCCGGGGTGCTGGACCTGGACCCGTCGACGGTGGTGCGCCGGATGAGACTGCAACCCGGCCGGATGTTCTTGGTCGACACCGCTGCGGGCCGGATCGTCTCCGACGAGGAGATCAAGGCCGAGCTGGCGGCCGAGCACCCGTACCAGCAGTGGGTCGACGCCGGCCTGATCCCGCTGGAGGAGTTGCCGCAGGGCGACTATGTGCGCATGCCGCACCACCGGATCGTGTTGCGCCAGCAGCTGTTCGGCTACACCTACGAGGAGCTGAACCTGCTGCTGGCGCCGATGGCCTCCAGTGGCGCCGAGCCAGTCGGGTCGATGGGCACCGATACCCCGATCGCGGTGCTCTCCGCTCGGCCCCGAATGCTGTTCGACTACTTCCAGCAGATGTTCGCCCAGGTCACCAACCCGCCGTTGGACGCCATCCGCGAAGAGGTGGTGACCAGCCTGCAGGGTGCCGTCGGGCCCGAGGGCGACCTGCTCAACCCCGACGAGAACTCCTGCCGGCAGATCGTGCTGTCCCAGCCGATCCTGCGCAACCACGAACTGGCCAAACTGGTGAACCTGCGGCCGGATCAGGAGGTCAATGGTCG
>NZ_JBYCLE010000585.1:0-3589 GCF_057473765.1 Mycobacterium sp. TH-M106
CCACCCCGTGCACCGCCTTGGCCACCGCGGCGTCCTGGTAGGTGCCGGTGTAGATATACAGGGCGCGCAGCCCCTCGGCGTAGGCCTTCTGGGTCATTAGCGACCGGCGCACGTCGGGATGATGGATGATCGTCACCCGCGGTGCCGTCTTGTCGGTCATCTGGGTCAGGTCGGCGCCCTGCACCCGGGTCTTGGCATAGTCCAGCGCGTTGAGGTAACCGGTGGACAGGGTCGCGATCGCTTTGGTGCCGACCATCATGCGGGCCTGCTCGATCACGTCGAACATCTGCGCAATGCCGTTGTGTACCTCGCCGACCAGCCAGCCTTTGGCGGGAATGCCGTGCTGGCCGAAGGACAGCTCACAGGTCGCCGACGCTTTCAGGCCCATCTTGTGCTCGACGTTGGTGACGAACACGCCGTTGCGCTCGCCCAGCTCACCGGTGGAGAAGTCGAACAGGAACTTCGGCACGAAGAACAGCGACAGACCTTTGGTGCCCGGCTTGGCCCCCTCGGGGCGGGCCAGCACCAGGTGGAAGATGTTTTCGAACAGGTCGCCGGAGTCGGCCGACGTGATGAACCGCTTGACACCGTCGATGTGCCAGGAGCCGTCGTCGCACTTGACAGCCTTGGTTCGGGCCGAACCCACGTCGGAACCCGCGTCCGGCTCGGTCAGCACCATGGTCGCGCCCCAGCCCCGTTCGGCGGCGGTCACCGCCCATTTCTTCTGCTCCTCGGTGCCGAGGTGGTAGAAGATGTTGGCGAAACCGACGCCGCCGGCGTACATCCACACCGCGGGGTTCGCGCCCAGGATGTGCTCATGCAGCGCCCACATCAGCGCCTTGGGCATCGGGATCCCGTTGAGCGCCTCATCGATCCCCACCTTGTCCCAGCCGCCCTCGAGGGTGGTCCGCACCGACTTCGCGAATGACTCGGGCAGTTTCACCGAGTGGGTCTGCGGGTCGAACACCGGCGGATTGCGGTCACCGTCGACGAACGACTCCGCAATCGGGCCCTCGGCTAGGCGGCTCAGCTCGCTCAACATCTCCCGCACGGTGTCGACGTCCAGGTCGGCGAAGTCGCCCTCGCCGAACACCCGGTCGACGCCGAACACCTCGAACAGGTTGAACACCTGGTCGCGGACGTTGCTCTTGTAGTGGCCCACGGACATCCTCCTCGATGGGAGCGCACTTGCGGTTGAGTACTCCGGAGAAGTTACCCACCAGTAACGTGCCTCAAACTATACCTGGGGATAAGCCCGAAGCAAGCGGTTGTGAGTTATATTGCACTCACTAAGTAACCAACCGGTTGGCGGCGGTGTGCTGCTGAAATGTCGGCGGCCGACCCCCGGTAGTGTCGGGCATATCACAACCCGTCCGAGAAGACTGTCGAGTTAACGAGTCCCGGTGAGTTCCCCAGGAAAGCTGACACCGTCCTCACTGCGCGAGGCGTTCGGGCAGTTCCCGTCCGGGGTGGTTGCCGTCGCCGCCGAGGTCGACGGCAACCGGGTGGGGTTGGCGGCCAGCACCTTCGTTCCGGTCTCGCTGGATCCGCCGCTGGTGTCGTTCTGTGTGCGGAACACCTCGACAACCTGGCCGAGACTCAAAGACGTGCCGGTGCTGGGTATCAGTGTGCTCGGCGAGGCCCAGGACAGCGCGGTTCGCACGCTGGCCGCCAAGACCGGGGATCGGTTCGCCGGGTTGGAGACGGTGTCCAGCGGGAGCGGTGCCGTCTTCATCAAGGGCACCAGCGTGTGGCTGGAGAGCGCAGTCGAACAACTGGTTCCCGCCGGCGACCACACCATCGTCGTGCTGCGCATCAGTGACGTCACGGTCGACCCGGCGGTGGCCCCGATCGTCTTCCATCGCAGCGTGTTCCGCCGGCTCGACGGTTAGGCGGCCACATCGCCCCGATTCATCGGAGATGCCCTCGCCCAGGCGGATGTGGTGCGATAGGGAGATGACCGTCATCGGCAACGATCCTGGCCGGCTGCGTTCGGTGGCTGAAAGGCTCGCCACCGAAGCTGCCGAGTTCGTGCGGCGTCGCCGTGCCGAGGTGTTCGGTGCGGATCGTCGAGGGGCGACCGCGGTACGGACGAAAAGCAGCCCCACCGACCCGGTGACGGTGGTCGACACCGACACTGAGAGGTTTCTGCGCGACCGGCTGGCACGACTGCGCCCCGGCGATGCGGTGCTCGGTGAGGAAGGTGGTGGGTCCGGCGATGTTTCCGGCCGGGACCCCGAATCGGTCACCTGGATCCTCGATCCCATCGACGGCACAGTGAATTTCATGTATGCGATCCCGGCCTACGCGGTGTCGGTAGCGGCCGTCGTCGGGGGCGTGCCGACAGCCGGAGCGGTGGCCGACGTCGCCGGTGAGCGGGTGTATTCGGCGGGTGCCGGGCTGGGGGCGCAGGCGATCGACGAGCATGGCTCCGAGGTGCTGTGCTGCACCGATGTCGTGGATTTGTCAGTTGCACTGCTAGGCACCGGATTCGGATACTCTGCGCGGCGTCGCGCGGCGCAAGCTGCGTTGCTGGCCGAGATGTTGCCGGTAGTGCGCGACGTGCGCCGAATCGGGTCGGCAGCCCTTGATCTGTGCCTGGTCGGGGCGGGCCGACTCGACGTGTTCTACGAGCACGGTCTGAAGCTGTGGGATTATGCAGCCGGCGCGCTGGTCGCATCCGAGGCGGGAGCACGGGTGCTGCTGCCCGACCCGGGGCAACCCGCCGACGCGGGAGGCCTGGTCGTCGCCGCAGCTCCCGGTATTGCCGACGAATTCATCGCCGAGCTGGAGCGGTTCGGCGCCCTGGCGCCGATCCCGTCGTAACCCAATTCACCAGTTATCTGCGTCACACTTGACCGCTGGTGCTACCTGTTACGGCCGAGGTGCCTCACGTAGAAGTGAGCGCGAAGCGGTGGCTGGTGCCTCACGCATGGTGAGCGCGTGGGGGGCTTGCATTACTTCGCCTTGGCCAATCGGTTGATTGACGGTTGCAATGCTTGCAGGTCGATGTGGCGGGCGGCGGCCAGGGCCTCGGTCTTGGCTTTGGCCAGGTCCAGCAGCTGCATCTGGATCGCGTTGATCTGGCGGGTCAGATCGGCCGGGTTGATGCCTTCGATCCGGGCGGCCACGGTCGAGAGTTGTTGTGCATCAAGGACGCCCGATGCCTGTAGACGTTGCCACGGGGTGGCCGGTTTGTCGTAGATGCGCTTGCGGCGGCCGTCGGCGGTGGTGGTGTGGCCGATGGCCTTTTTGGTCGGGGTGAAGAAATTCAGCCGCAACGACACCAGCTCCCACAGCCGGTTGAGCAGCTCCCGCTCCTGGCCGGTGTCGTAGCGCCAGTAGAACGCGTGTTTGCGCACCACGTGGTTGTTCTTGGACTCCACATGGGCTTGGTCGTTTTTCTGGTACGGCCGCGAGCGGGTCTGGGCGATGTCGCGGGCCTGCAGCCATCCAGCGACTTCATGGTTGATGAACTCGCCACCGCAGTCTAAAGCGCACAGGTTCGGCCGAACCTATATCAGGTGACGCCTAATGTTCACAGGTCGACAGGCGTGTCGCATCGACGCTGTCGGCGAGATAGTACAGG
>NZ_JBYCLE010000586.1:0-1107 GCF_057473765.1 Mycobacterium sp. TH-M106
ATCCACTCGGCCAGGCCGGCCAGATCGAAGCGGCGCGACACCAGGAAGAACCAGCCGAACCGCAGCCACTCCTGCACCAGCAGGCGGCGCATCCCGCGTTGGGCCATCAGGTAGCCGCGGTTGCGGTAGGTGAAAAACCGCTTCCCCGGATCGTCGGGGTACTGGGCGTGCATCGCCCCGCCCAGGATCGGCTTGAACTCGCCAGAACCGGACGGGTGCAGATACACCGCGTTCAGGCAGGTGCCGAAGGCCAGCCCGGAGCGCACCAGCCGGCGGTGCAGCTCCACCTCGTCGCCGCGCACAAACAGCCGAAGATCTGGCACACCAACTACTTCCAACGCACTGGCGGCGAACAGCGCACCGTTGAACAGCGACGCGATCCCCGGCAGCAGATCACGATCTGCTGCGCCAGAACGTAATTCACTCACCCGCCGCCGCCACCTCAGCCCGCGGCGCAGCGGAAACGCCAGCCGCTCAGGGTCATCGATATCGCAGACCATCGGCGACACCTGGGCCAGTCCGTGCTCAGCCGCGCACGCCAGCAGGCGGGCCAGCACACCGGAGTCGGCGGGCCGGCCGTCGTCGTCGGCCAGCCACAGCCAGTCCGCGCCCGCGGCCAGGGCCTGCAGCATGCCCAACGCGAATCCGCCTGCGCCGCCGAGGTTCCGACGTGATCGTAGGTAGGTCGACGTGATCGGCTGGTCATCCACCAGCTTCCAGACTCGGTCGTCTGAATCGTTGTCGACGACGACCAGATGGTCGGGCTGGCGGGTCTGGGTAGCCACCGCGTCCAGCGACGTGGCCAGTTGGTCGGCCCGCCGGTGGGTGACGACGACGGCGTACACCCGCTCGGTCACGGCTTGTCACCGACGCTTTCGGCGCGGGTCTCCGCCAGCACGTCGCGCACCTGCCGGGCGGCGGACTCACCGTCATAGGCCCCGACCACCTCCTCGATGCCGCCCGTCATCTTGATGGTGCCGTGCTCGATCCAGATCGCGGTCTTGCACAGCCGCGCCAGAAACTCGTTGGAATGGCTGGCGAACACCAGGATTCCGGACCGCTCCACCAGCTTCTGCAGCCGGGACTGGGCCTTCTTCATGAATTCGG
>NZ_JBYCLE010000587.1:0-1853 GCF_057473765.1 Mycobacterium sp. TH-M106
CTCGGCGCGGTGGGACGCGCGACGAAGTGGCGGCTGTCCGGGCTGGGGTGCCGCGTCATCGCCTACGACCCCTACGCCGACGAGGCTCAGCACAGCCTGGAGGAGCTGCTCGGCCAGGCCGACATCGTCTCGCTGCACGCGCCGGTCACCGATGAGACCGCCGGGATGATCGGCACCAGGCAGTTCGCCGCCATGCGCGACGGCGTGGTGTTCCTCAACACCGCCCGCGCTCAGCTGCACGACACCGACGCACTGGTCGCCGCGCTGCGCAGCGGCAAGGTTGCCGCCGCCGGGCTGGACCATTTCGCCGGCGAATGGCTGCCCACCGACCACCCACTGGTGGGCATGGCAAACGTGGTGCTGACCCCGCACATCGGCGGGGCGACGTGGAACACCGAGGCCCGACAGGCACAGATGGTGGCCGACGACCTGGAGGCGCTGCTGACCGGCCGGCGGCCCACCCATATAGTCAACCCGGAGGTGTTGGGATCATGAAATTCGTTGATAACGCCGAGGACGCGGTGCTGGCGGCCGCCAAGGACATGCTGCGGCGAGGCCTGGTGGAGGGCACCGCGGGCAACATCTCGGCCCGCCGCGAGGACGGAAATCTGGTCATCACGCCGTCGTCGGTGGACTATGCCGAGATGACGCTCGACGACTTGGTGCTGGTCGACCCGGACGGCGAGGTGCTGCACGCGGCGGAGGGCCGGGCCCCGTCGACGGAGATGAAGCTGCACCTGGCGTGCTTCAACGCCTTCGACGACATCGGGTCCGTCATCCACAGCCACCCGGTGTGGGCCACCATGTTCGCGATCGCCCACCAGCCGATACCGGCCTGCATCGACGAGTTCGCCATCTACTGCGGCGGCGACATCCGCTGCACCGACTACGCCGCGTCCGGCACCCCCGAGGTCGGTGCCTACGCGGTCAAGGCGCTGGACGGCCGGGCCGCCGCGCTGATCGCCAACCACGGCATGGTTGCGGTGGCACCGCGCCCGGACAAGGCCCTGCACGTCACCGCCCTGGTGGAGCGCACGGCGCAGATCGTTTGGGGCGCACGGGCGCTGGGCGGGCCGATACCGCTGCCCGAGGACATCAACGCCGGCTTCGCCGGGATCTACACCTACCTGCGGGCCAACGCATAACGCCGCGAGCAGCGTCGGTTAGCGCTGGTCGAAGGCCACCTTGACGGCGCCGCTTGTGCCCTGCTCGGCGATGGTCAGGAACGCGTCGCGCCACTGGTCCAGCGCAAAAGTGTGAGTCAGCATGGGCTGCAAGTCGATTCGGTCGTCAGCCACCATGTCGAGGTAGTGCGCGATCGCATGTTTGCGGACACCGCCGACCTCCTCGACCCCGAAAGCGTTGGAGCCGACCCAGCTGATCTCCTTGAAGTACAGCGGACTCCACTCCCAGCGGCCCGGTCCGTGCACGCCGGCCTTGACCAGCGTGCCGCGCGCCTTGAGCACCCGCACCCCCACCTCGAACGTCTCCGGCTTGCCGACGGTGTCGTAGACGACGTCGATCGCCCCCGGATAGGCCATCGGCAGGCCCTGCAGCGGCTGGCGCAGCCGGCCGCCGCCCCAAGCCGACAGCTCCTCGACGACGGCCAGCCGCGGCTCGTGCGCCAGAACGAGATCCGCACCGAACCGGCGGGCCAGCTTCGCCTGGGCGTCGAAGCGCGCCACCACCGCCACCGCCACATCCGGGTACAGCGCCCGCAGAATCGCGACGGCACACAACCCCAGCGAACCGGCGCCGTAGACCAGCACCCGGCTGGACGGCGGCGGCGGGTGCCGGGTGATCGAATGCAGCGACACCGAGAACGGGTCGGCGAACACGGCGACCTCGTCGGG
>NZ_JBYCLE010000588.1:0-4140 GCF_057473765.1 Mycobacterium sp. TH-M106
AACCAGCTGCGCGGCCGCGCCGGTCGCCAGGGCGACCCGGGGTCGTCGGTGTTCTTCTCCAGCTGGGAGGACGAGGTCATCGCCACCAACCTCGAAGAAAACAAACGTCCGATGGAAATCGACGACGAGGGCCGGATCATCAGCGGAAAGGCGGCCGGACTGCTCGACCACGCCCAGCGTGTCGCCGAGGGCAAGCTGCTCGACATCCACGCCAACACCTGGCGCTACAACCAGCTGATCGCCCAGCAGCGCGCCATCATCGTCGAACGGCGCAACACGCTGCTGTCCACTGCTGCCGCGCGCGACGAACTCGCCGAGCTGGCACCGGAGCGCTACCGGAAACTGGTCGATCAGCTGGGCTCGGACGGTTCGGATGCGCAAGTGAAGCTGGAGAAGATCTGCCGGCTGATCATGCTGTACCACCTCGATCGCGGCTGGGCCGATCACCTGGCGTTTTTGGCCGATATCCGGGAGAGCATCCACCTGCGCGCGCTGGGCCGGCTGAATCCGCTCGACGAGTTTCACCGGATGGCGCTGGATGCCTTCGCATCGCTGGCGGCCGACGCGATCGAGGCAGCGCAGCAGACCTTCGAAACCTCAGACGCCATCGAAGCCGAACCCGGTATCGACTTGTCCAAGCTGGCGCGGCCGACGTCGACGTGGACCTACATGGTTCGCGACAACCCGCTGACCGACGACACGATGGACGCGCTGAGCCTGCCCGGGATCTTCCGATAGGGGTCGGCCATGACGGGTCCCGTAGTCAGCCACGACCGGGTGTTGACGGTGCCCAACGTGCTCAGCGGCATCCGCCTGGTGCTGATCGGCGTGTTCCTCGATCTGCTGCTGGTGAGCCGGGCCGACGCCTGGGCGGCGGTCGTGCTGATGCTCGGCGGCGCATCCGACTGGGCCGATGGCAAGGCCGCCCGGCTGATGGGGCAGTCATCGAAATTGGGCGCCCTGCTGGATCCCGCGATCGACCGGCTCTACATGGTGGCTGTCCCGATCGCATTCGGGTTGCGCGGTCTGGTGCCGTGGTGGGTCGTCGTCGTACTGCTGGCCCGTGACGCGCTGCTGGCCGCCACGCTGCCGGTGCTGCGCAGCCGGGGACTGACCGCGTTGCCGGTGACCTACATCGGCAAAGCCGGTACGTTCGCGCTGATGTCGGGCTTCCCGCTGATCCTGCTGGGGCAGTGGGACGCCATGTGGAGCCGGGTGGCGCTGGCCTGCGGGTGGGCGTTTGCGATCTGGGGCTTGGCGATCTACCTGTGGGCGTTCGTGTTGTATGTGGTGCAGGTGATCATGGTCGTCCGGCGGATTCCCAAGCTTTGCAGCGACAGCGGTGGCCATCGTGGCTGAACCGGACCGGCCCTTCCCGGGCTATGCGCTGGGCGGCTACCAGCCCGGCGCCGGTCGCCGCGACCACCCGGCCGGACGGCCGAGGTTCATCCCGGTTCCCTCGCTGCTGCGCTATCTGCTGACCGAGCATTTGGACCCGGGTTACGCTGCGGCCGCCGCGCAACGGGAGCGCTCTGGTGCCGGCGGCCCGGCCCGGGGTGCGGCATGGGCGTGGCAAGCCGTGGCCGCGTTGCTGGTCGCCGCGATGTTCACCGTCGCCGTCGGGCAGGCCCGTTCGTTGGCACCCGGGGTGCGCGCCGCCCAGCAGGTACTGGCGGGCAGCCTGCGGTCGGTCGAGGCCGCCACCGACCGGCTGGTCGACCACCGTGACGCGCTGGTCGCGCAGGTCGACGAGCTGCAGCGGCGTCGGCTCAACGACGACGCCGAGGGGCGGCGGCTGCTGGCCGGGTTCGATGCGCTCAGTCTGGCGGCCGCCAGCACCGGTGTCGTCGGTCCGGGGCTGACCGTCACGGTGACCGACCCCGGGATCGGGCGAAACCTCTCGGATGTCTCCAAGCAGCGGGTGTCCGGCAGTCGGCAGATCATTCTGGACCGCGACCTGCAGCTCGTCGTCAATTCGCTGTGGTCCGGCGGCGCCGAAGCGATATCGATCGACGGCGTTCGGATCGGGCCCAACGTGACCATTCGCCAGGCCGGCGGAGCGATCCTGGTCGACAATACCCCGGTCAGCAGCCCCTATACGATCCTCGCGATCGGCCCGCCGCACGAACTTCAGGAAGCTTTCGACCGCAGCCCGGGGTTGTATCGGTTACGTCTGCTGGAGGTGTCCTACGGGGTTGGCGTCAGCGTCGGCACCGGTGACGGCTTGGCGCTGCCGGCAGGCGCAGTCCGGGATGTCAAGTTCGCCGAACAGATCGGAGCCCAGTGACATGACCGGAGCCGGCGGCAGATGATCGGCGTCGCTGCGTTGGTCGTGGGCATTGTGCTGGGCGTGATCTTCCACCCCAGCGTGCCGGAGGCGGTCCAGCCATATCTGCCCATCGCGGTGGTGGCCGCGTTGGATTCGGTATTCGGCGGGCTGCGCGCCTACCTGGAGCGCATCTTCGATCCGAAGGTATTCGTGGTGGCGTTCGTGTTCAACGTCCTGGTCGCCGCGTTGATCGTCTACGTCGGCGACCAGCTTGGCGTCGGGACGCAGCTTTCCACCGCAATCATCGTGGTGCTGGGAATCCGCATCTTCGGAAACGCCGCCGCACTGCGGCGCCGATTGTTCGGAGCCTGACCGGCATGGGGTGCACCGACGACGATGCACAGCGCAGCGATGGGGAGAAGCGGCGCATGAGCGGCGACACCACCCGGCGGGTGTTCGGCGTACTGGCGATCCTGCTCTGCTTGCTGCTGGGTGCAGCCATCGTTACCCAGGTGCGCCAGAACGATTCCGGCGATGCGCTGGAAACGGCGCGCCCCGCCGACCTGCTGGTGCTGCTGGATTCGCTGCGTCAACGTGAGGCCAGGTTGAACACCGAGGTCGCCGAGCTACAGCGGACGCTGAGTGTGTTGCAGGAGTCGGGCAGCAGCGACCAGGCAGCCATCAAAAACGCGCAGGCGAGGCTGGCCGCCCTGGCCATCATGACCGGCACCGTCGGCGCGTTCGGACCCGGAGTATCGGTGACCATCGACGACCCCGGGCATGGGGTGGTGCCTGAGGCGATGCTGGATGTGATCAACGAGCTGCGCGCGGCCGGTGCCGAGGCGATGGAGATCCGTGACACGCAGCAGGGGGTGCGAGTCGGGGTGGGCACCTGGGTGGCCGGCGCACCCGGGGCTCTGGAATTCGACGGGAAGGTCCTCACCCCGCCGTACTCAGTGGTGGCGATCGGCGATCCACCCACCCTGGCGGCGGCGATGAACATTCCGGGCGGCGCGGTCGACAGTGTCACACGACTCGGCGGCGTCATGACGGTGCAGCAGGCCGATCGGGTGGACGTGACCGTCTTGCAGCAACCGAAACCGCACCAATACGCTCAGCCCGTCAAGTGATCGCCCACAAAGAACAGGACCCGGTGAGCCCAGTGAGCCCTTCCAGTGATGTCCCAACCGACCTGTACTACACCGCCGAACATGAATGGGTCCGTCGCACCGGCCCAGGCTGCGTGCGAGTGGGGATCACCGACTTCGCGCAGTCGGCACTCGGGGATGTGGTCTTCGTCCAGCTGCCCGAGGTGGGTACACCGGCGAGCGCGGGGGAGCCCTTCGGCGAGGTGGAGTCGACCAAGTCGGTGTCGGATCTCTACGCGCCAGTCTCGGCGAAAGTGGTTGCCGTCAACGGCGACCTGGAGACCAGCCCGCAGCTGGTGAACTCCGACCCCTACGGCGCTGGCTGGCTGCTCGATCTGCAGGCCGAGGAGGCACAGATCGAGGCCTTGGAGCAGGACCTCGCGGCGTTGCTCAACGCCGACGCCTACCGGAGCACGCTGCCGGAATGAGCTCGACTCGAGGCCGGAATGGGGCCGGCGTCAGTCCGGCATCAGGCCGGGACGCGGGAATGCGAATCGCTGGAGTGCCGGTTCGGCGCCGGGTGGTCGAACGTGCGATCCTGCGTGCGGGGCGCATTACGGGCCGCTGCACGGTACGGTCGACTCATCGACGGTAACGCTGGCGCCACGTGCGTCCAGCGGGCACGGACCAGATCAGACAGATCAGATAACGCCACAGCGGCCAGTGAGGAGCAGCGGGTGCCGGAGAAGGACAACGACCAAACCACTGACGATGCTTCCGTGG
>NZ_JBYCLE010000589.1:0-5850 GCF_057473765.1 Mycobacterium sp. TH-M106
GCAGGTTGCGCACGGTGCGCAGCACGATCAGCCCGTCGTCGGCGATCCAGCGCCGCTGCCAGGCCCCCCACGCGAACAGGGCGCAGACCACCGCCACGCTGGTCCACAGGCTGGTGCGCACCGCGGTGTCGTAGGGGAACGCGGTGCGGAAGAAGCGCCGAACGGGTGGGCGTCGGCGCGTCACCGGGACGGCGCCGGGATGGGGGTCAGCCGAAGGCAACCGCGGCTCCGACGGTCGCGATCCAGGAGAGCGCGAGCAGTTGCAGCACCCGGTCGCGCAGCGCGATGTCCTCGGGCTCGCCGGCCAGCCCGCCGTCGACGTCCACGGCGTAGCGCAGGATCGCGATGGTGAAGGGCACCATCGACACCGCGAACCAGGATCCGGCATGGTGGTCGCGCTCGAAGGCCCACAGTCCGTAGCAGACCACCACCGCCGTGGCCGACATCGTCCACACGAACCGCAGATACGTGCTGGTGTAGCTCTCCAGCGCCTTGCGGATCCGGGCCCCGGTACGCTCGGCGACCTGCAGCTCGGCGTAGCGCTTGCCGGCCACCATGAACAGCGACCCGAACGCCATCATCAGCAGGAACCATTGCGAGAGCGGGATGTCGGCGGCCACACCGCCGGCGATGGCCCGGAGCAGATACGCCGACGACACGATGCAGATGTCGATCACCGCTTGGTGTTTGAGGCCGTAGCAGTACCCCAGCTGCATGCCGAGGTAGACGGCCATCACCACCGCCAGGTTCGGGGTCAGCCACCAGGCGCCCGCCAGCGACACCGCCCCCAACACCACCGACAGGGCGTAGGCCAGCCACTCGGGCACCACGCCGGCCGCGATCGGCCGGAACCGCTTGGTGGGGTGCTGCCGGTCGGCCTCGACGTCGCGCACGTCGTTGACCAGATAGATCGCCGACGCCGCCAGGCAGAAGACCACGAACGCCACCGACGCCTGGGTGAGCACCTCGGTGTAGTGGTTGTAGTGCAGCGGGCCGCCCACCGCGGCCAGCGGCGCGGCCAGCACCAGCACGTTCTTGACCCACTGTCGCGGGCGCATCGCCTTGATGACCCCGGTGATCAGGTTCGGCGGGGGCCCGGTCACCACGCCCTCACTCATGGGGGACACCTCCCTCGCGAACGTCATCCAGCCAGAGTGCAAGGCGGGCGACCACGGCGCCGAGCGCCACGCCGAAAACCACGTCGCTGGGATAGTGCACGCCGAGCAGTATCCGCGACAGCGCCATCGGCGGCACCAGGACCGTGGGGCACAACCCGGGAGGCAGCCCGGTGGCCCGGCCCAGCAGGATCGCCGCCGCCGTCGTGGACGTGGCGTGCGCCGACGGGAAGCTCAGCCGGCTGGGCGTGCCGACGTTGACCGCGACGGCCGGATGATGCGGCCGTTGGCGCCGCACCAGCCGTTTGACCAGCACCGCGGCGGCGTGCGCCGCGAGTGTGCCCGCCCCGGCGAGCAGCCACGCCCGGCGGCGCCCCGGCTCGGGGTACCGCCCGCTCGTGCCGGACAGGACCGCCCCCGACGACGCCACCGCCAGCCAGCCGATGCTGTGCTCGCCGAAGTGGGACAAGGCGCGCGCCGCGGGCAGCGCCCCGGGGCGCCCGGCCAGCGCCGACTGCACGGCCACGATCACGGCCGCCTCGCCGCGCGGCGCAGCCGGTTCAGCCATGGTGGGGCTTGCCGGGGGCCGGCAGCAGCACCGTCTCCCACTTCTGCGTGCTGGACAGCACCGGCAGCGCGTCGCGGTACACCCGGCGCATCTCGTCGAACCGGCTCGCCAGCCGCCGCTGCCGGCGCAGCGAGGCGGCCAGCAGCGCGAACATCTTGCGCCGGTCGCGCTGCCGGTAGACCACGCCGCAGCCGTCGGCCGTCGTCACGGTGACGCCGTCGACCGTGCACAGCCGGAACCAGCGCGCGTCCTGGGTGGGCACGTTGAACTCCGGGCGCCGGTGGGCTTCGGGGTCGGCGGCGGTCATGTTGTGCGCGATCCCCCGCAGCAGCCGGTAGCCGATCGAGACGGGGTTGACCGGGGGTTTCATCGCCGTGCACTGGTGGGCCGGGGCCGGCAGCTCGCTGGCCGCCGGCAGCACGACCGCGTCGGGGTACTGCTTGCGGATGCGGTGCACCTCCGGCAGCGCCGACTCCAGGATCGAGAAGATGTGCTCGGGGCCGGCCAGGAAGTCGTCGATCGCTTTGTTCTGGATCGCCACCGTCGAATACTCAAGGCAAGCAAGGTGTTTCAGCGTCGCCTTGAGATGGCTGCGGACCAGGCCGGTGACGTCACCGTCCCAGTGCATCGCCGCGACCACCAACCGGTTGCGCAGGTGGAAGTAGGCCTGCCAGTCGATCGCGTCGTCCTTGTCGCTCCAGGCCATGTGCCAGATCGCCGCCCCGGGCAGCGTGACGGTCGGATAGCCGTGTTCGGCGGCCCGCAGGCCGTAGTCGGCGTCGTCCCACTTGATGAACAGCGGCAGCGGCTGGCCCAGTTCCTCGGCGACCTGCCGCGGGATCATGCACGTCCACCAGCCGTTGTAGTCGACGTCGATGCGGCGGTGCAACAGCTTGCTCTTGGCGTTGTTGTCGTTCAGCGGGTACTCGGCGAAGTCGTGGTCGTATTCGGCGTGCGGCGCCGCGGTCCACATGAAGTTCGACCGGTTGACGACCTCGCCCATGATGTGCAGGTGCGAGGGCTCCTGCAGGTTGAGCATCTGGCCGCCGATCAGCATCGGGCTCTTGGCGAAGCGGTGCATCGCCAGCACCCGCAGGATCGAGTCCGGCTCGAGGCGGATGTCGTCGTCCATGAACAGGATCTGTTGGCAGTCGGTGTTTTTCAGCGCCTCATACATCACCCGGCTGTAGCCGCCGGAGCCGCCGAGGTTGGGCTGGTCACAGATGGTCAGCCGATTGCCCAGCCGGGCGGCCGCCGCCGGGAAGTCGGGGTGGTCGCGCACCTTGTGCACGCCCTGGTCGGGCACGATCACCGCGCCGATCACCTCGTCGACCAGCGGGTCGGCGGTGAGGTCGGCCAGGGCGTTGGCGCAGTCGGCGGGCCGGTTGAACGTCGGGATCCCGACCGCGATGTTGGCGGTGCCGGGGGCGGGCTCGGCCGCATACCAACCGCCGGAGTGCAGGGTGACCGCGGTGTCGGTGGTGATGTCGAACCAGATCCAGCCGCCGTCCTCGAACGGCTTGAGCGCCACGCCGATCTCGATGACACACGGCTCGTGGTCGCTGCCGGCGAACTGGCGGCCCTCGACGAAGATCCGGGCGCCGGTGGCCTTGGTGCGGTAGACGTCGACGCGGCCCGCGCCGGTCACCTCGACCCGCAGCACGACCGACTTGCAGATCGTCCAGCGCCGCCAGTAGCTGGCCGGGAACGCGTTGAAGTAGGTGGCGAACGACACCTCGGACTCCGCGCCGATCTGCAGCGAGGTGCGGGTGGTGGCGTGCGCGCGGCGGGCGTTGGTGGCCGACTCCTCAAGGTAGAGCTTGCGCACGTCGAGGGGCTCGCCGGAGCGCGGCAGGATGATTCGGGCCAGCAGGCTCACGGCGGTCATTCGCCCGTCTCTCCGTTCAGCGGGGCGCCGTCGCGCAGGTGCGGCGCGAGGACGTTGTCGTACATGTTCAGCGCGCTGGCGATGGCCATGTGCATGTCCAGATACTGGTAGGTGCCCAGCCGGCCGCCGAACAGCACCTGCGACGCCGCGGTCTCGGCCTTCGCCCGCGCCCGGTAGGCGGCCAGCACGGCGCGGTCGGCCTCGGTGTTGATCGGATAGTAGGGCTCGTCGTCGTCCCCGGCGAACCGGGAGAACTCCCGCATGATCACCGTTTTGTCGGTGGGGTAGTCGCGCTCGGGGTGGAAGTGACGAAACTCGTGGATGCGAGTGTAGGGCACCTCGATGTCGTTGTAGTTCATCACCGGCGTGCCCTGGAAGTCGCCGGTGGGCAGCACCTCGAGCTCGAAATCCAGGGTGCGCCAGCCGAGTCGGCCTTCGGCGTAGTCGAAGTAGCGGTCCAGCGGGCCGGTGTAGACCACCGGCGCGCCGGGGCTCTCGGCGCGCAGCCGGTCGCGCACGTCGAACCAGTCGGTGTCGAGGCGGACCTCGATGCGCTCGTCGGCGGCCATGTTCTGCAGCCAGGCGGTGTAGCCGTCGACCGGCAGGCCCTCGTAGGTGTCGTTGAAGTAGCGGTTGTCGAAGGTGTAGCGCACCGGCAGGCGGGTGATGTTGGCCGCCGGCAGTTCCTTGGGATCGGTCTGCCACTGCTTGGCGGTGTAGCCCTTGACGAAGGCCTCGTAGAGCGGCCGGCCGATCAGCGAGATGGCCTTCTCCTCGAGGTTCTGCGCGTCGGTGGTCTCGATCTCGGCGGCCTGCTCGGCGATCAGCCGGCGCGCCTCGTCGGGGCTGAAATATCTGCCGAAGAACTGCGACACCAGGCCCAGTCCCATCGGGAACTGGTAGGCCTGCCCGTCGTGCATCGCGAACACGCGGTGTTGGTAACCGGTGAACTCGGTGAACTGCCGCACGTAGTCCCAGACCCGCTTGTTGGAGGTGTGGAACAGGTGGGCGCCGTACCTGTGCACCTCGATCCCCGTCTGCGGCTCGGCCTCCGAGTAGGCGTTGCCGCCGATGTGCGGGCGCCGTTCGACGACGAGCACGCGCTTGCCGAGTTGGGTAGCCACGCGCTCGGCGACGGTCAGGCCGAAGAACCCGGATCCCACGACGAGGAGGTCGAAACGAGCGGTCATCGGTTGCATAGGGTATCCGACCGCGCGGGTCCAACCCATTTGACGAGCCAGGGCCGTTCGGATTGACCTAGGTCGCGATTGGCTCACGATTCAATATCACCACTCTGGTCACACCATTCCCACTCGTACCATCGACTCTGTGTGGGTCATGCCGGACCGAATCCAAAGGCAGGACGCGCCGAACAACAGATAGCTAGATTGAGGAGACTTCCGTGCCGAACCGACGCCGACGCAAGCTTTCGACAGCCATGAGCGCGGTCGCCGCCCTGGCAGTGGCGAGTCCTTGCGCATACTTCCTGGTCTACGAGGCGACATCGGGCAGCAAGCCGACCGAGCACCACGAATTCAAGCAGGCCGCAATGATTTCCGACCTGCCCAACGAGCTGATGGGCGCGCTGTCGCAGGGGCTTTCCCAGTTCGGGGTCAACATGCCCCCGGTGCCCGCGCTGACCGGGGGCGCCGGGGCCACGCCCGGCCTGGGGACCCCGGGCCTGGCGACGCCCGGCCTGACCAGCCCCGGCCTGGCGACCCCGGGCCTGACCAGCCCGGGCCTGACGCCCGCGGCGCCCGGACTCGCGCCCGCCGCGGCGTTGCCGACGACCCCGGGGCTGCCCGGCGGGGGTCTGCCCGGCGGCGGGCTGACCACCCCCGGGCTGACCAGTCCCGCGGCCGGGCTCACCAGTCCCTCAGCCGGGCTCACCCCGGGCCTGAGCCCCGTCGGCGGGGCCGGCGAGGTGCCGATCAGCACGCCGGCCGGCCTGGACCCCGGCGCCGACGGGACCTACCCGATCCTCGGTGACCCCTCCACGCTGGGCGGCATGCCGGCCGGCGCCGGGGGCAGCAGCGGCGGCGGCGGACTGGTCAACGACGTGATGCAGGCCGCCAACCAGCTGGGCGCCAGCCAGGCCATCGACCTGATCAAGGGCCTGGTGATGCCGGCGATCATGCAGCAGGTCCAGCAGAGCGGCGGTGCCCTGCCGGGCGCGGCCGGTGCCCTGCCCGGTGCCGCCGGTGCCCTGCCGGGTGCGGCCGGCGCCCTGCCCGGCGTGGCCGGTGCCCTGCCGGGTGCCGCAGGTGCCCTGCCGGGCG
>NZ_JBYCLE010000590.1:0-13244 GCF_057473765.1 Mycobacterium sp. TH-M106
GTCAGCAGCTGGGCGGTCTCGCCGTCCCACTCGCCCGAGGCGAACTTGGCCAGCACGTGGTCGCGCACGTCGGGCGGCGCGTACGCCTTGACCAGCGCCTTCACCATGCCACCGCCGGTGCCCAGCGCGCAGCCCATCCCGATGTCGGCCTGATTGAGCAGATAATCGGCGGCGAATAGCATCAGAAACGGGCTCACCCCGGCGCGTGCGGCGTCGTCGCGCAATGCCCGCTTGGCTTGCAGGACCGCCCGCTTGGACTCGGTGAACGAGGTCGGCATGACCACCCGGCTGACGTCGTGACCCCACCGGTCGTAGCGTTCCAGCCGCGGCGGATTGCGGTCGGTCTCCTGCGCCCACCGCTCGACCGGCCCGCCCATCAGCTCGCCGATGCGCCTCAGATGCGGTTCGGCGAAGGCCAACTCATCGGGCCGCAGGTAGTAGGCCATCGTCAGGCACAGGGTCGGATCGATGGAATACCAGTTGAGGCCGACAGCGCCCGGATAGTTCTCCGTGCGGTAGCGCTCGGCTTTCTCGGGGGTGGCAAACGGCAGCCGGTCGACCGTCTCGATGTCGTATTCGCTGCGAGGACTCATGGAGCCACAGTATTACAGTTTCTCGTCGAATGAAAGGAAAATGTAATACCTGGTCAATCGGCCGGGGCCGTCAGCCGGTCGGCGGCGGCGGCGATCCGCTGGTCGGTCGCGGTCAGCGCCACCCGCACGTGCTTGGCGCCGGTGGGCCCGTAGAACTCGCCGGGTGCCACCAGGATTCCGCGCCGGGCCAGCCAATCGACGGTCTGCCGGCATGGCTCGCCGCGGCTGGCCCACAGATATAGCCCGCCCTCGGAGTCATCGACGGTGAACCCGGCCGACAGCAGCGCCGGCAGCAGCGCAGCGCGACGGCGGCCGTAGCGGTCCCGCTGCTTACGTTCGTGGGCGTCGTCGTCCAGTGCGGCGACCATAGCGGCCTGCACCGGCGTCGGCACCATCATCCCAGCGTGTCTGCGCACCGCCAGCAGCTCGGCCACCACGGCTGCGTCGCCGGCGACGAAACCCGCCCGGTACCCCGCCAGTGACGAGGTCTTCGACAGTGAGTGCACCGCCAGCAGTCCGGTGTGGTCGCCGTCGCACACCGACGGATGCAGCAACGACACCGGTTGCGCGTCCCAGCCCAGCCCCAGGTAGCACTCGTCGGAGGCCAGCAGCACACCGTGTTCGCGCGCCCAGCCGACGATCTCGCGCAGTTCGTCGGCGCTGAGCACCCTGCCGGTCGGATTACTCGGCGAGTTCAGGTACATCAGCGCCGGCGTCGCCGGGCCCAGTGCGGCCGGCGAGTCGGCGCGCAACGTCTGCATGCCCGCCAACCACGCACCGACCTCGTAAGTCGGATACGCCAGCTCCGGCACCACGACCAGCTGGTCGCCGCCCAGGCCGAGCAGCGTCGGCAGCCAGGCGATGAACTCCTTGGTCCCGATCACCGGCAACACTCCTGCGCCCGGGGCCTCGGCCAACCCGGTGATGCCGTAGCGGCGGTGCAGCGCGGCGACCACCGAGGCCCGCAGCGCCGGGGTGCCGGCGGTGGCCGGATACCCCGGTGCCTCGCCGGCGGCCCCCAGCGCGTCGCGGATGACGGGTGCGACGGGATCGACCGGCGTGCCGACGGACAAGTCGACGATGCCGTCGGGATGGGACCGGGCCAGCGCCGCCGCACCGGCCAGGGTGTCCCACGGAAACGCCGGCAGCAACGCCGACACTCTGCCGTGCCCGGGTGTCACGGGGGCGCTATGGACGGGGTTTGCATCGGTTGCCGATGGTAAACGTTCATGGGCAAGCCAGCCCGGCGCACCTGGAATGCTGCAATAATTTGCGGCATAATATGCCGCATGGAAACCACCGGGCGATCCACCACCCCCCGTCGCAAGTCGCTGCCGCTGACACCACGCGACCTCCACGATCTGGCGGTGCTGCGCCGGTCCCCGGTCCACCGCGCCGTCCTCGCAGAATTGGCCGATACGTCTCTCAGCGAAACCAGCAGCGATGCTGCCGTCCTGCACGCCATATGGGAAGCCGGTGTCCAAGCGGTCCTGGAGCGGGTCGAAGATGCCGGTTACGCACAGATATCCGCCGATCGTGAGCCCGCAGCCGAACGCAAAGCCCTCGCCCGCCGCCGCCGCCCGCCGTGGGCCAACGAGCAGTGACCTGGCCGCTCGCCCGCGGCCAGGTCGTCCGCGCCGACATCGGGCTCAGCGAACCGAAACTGTTCGTCATCGTCTCCAACAACCGCCGCAACCGCCGACTCGACGACGTACTCGCCGCACGTCTCACCACCAGCGCCAAGCCCACCATCCCCAGCATCGTCGAACTCACCAACGAAACCCTCACCGGCCGCGTCGTCTGCGACGACATCCTGCCGCTCTACCACGACGAAATCCGCGGCGTCGTCGCCACACTCTCCCCATCCACCATGACCGCCATCAACCACGCACTCGCCGCCGCACTCGACTTACCTCGCTAACACGAGGTCACGGGTCCGCGCGCCGGCGTCAGATCGGCCCCTATTCGCACCGTGTCCGACGCCGGCCGAGCCGAGCTGGCTCGATGGATCGCCGAGCCGCTCACCGGTCGGGGCAGCTCGCTGGCGAATGGGCGGCTGCGAGACCTGGCCGTCAAAGTTCGCGTCGCCGGATACGCCGATGCCGCGGTGGTTTGCGCCCAAGCCGCCGAGCTTCGCGCCCAACACGCCGGGTGCCTGGAGGTGTATCGCGCCCTGGAGAAACGACAGTTCCCCGATCCCGCCACACTGACCGGGGCTACACTGCACCAGCACCTGGTGCTCCGCGGCGGGATCCGGGCCGAGGAGAGCGCGATCGACTGGCTTGACGAAGTTGAAGCGGCACTGAGGTGAAGACGGCCCTGGGATGACTCCGATGACTAATGCGACCAACCCGTACCCGAACCTGTTGTCCCCGCTCGATCTCGGGTTCACCTCGCTACGCAACCGGGTGGTGATGGGGTCGATGCACACCGGGCTGGAAGACCGGGCCAGCGACATCGGCCGGCTGGCGGAGTATTTCGCCGAGCGGGCCCGCGGCGGCGTCGGGCTAATCGTCACCGGCGGCTACGCCCCCAACCGGGCCGGTTGGTTACTGCCGTTCGCCGCGCAGATGATCACCGACGCCGACGCCCGTCGCCACCGGCGCATCACCAAGGCCGTACACGAAGCCGGTGGCAAGATCCTGCTGCAGATCTTGCACGCGGGACGCTATGCCTACCACCCGTTCTCGGTCAGCGCATCGTCAATCAAGGCACCCATCAACCCGTTTCGGCCGCGAGCGCTCTCGCCACGTGCGATCGAGCAGACCATCGACGACTTCGTCCGCGCCGCAGGCCTGGCCCGCGACGCCGGCTACGACGGCGTGGAGATCATGGGCAGCGAAGGCTACCTGCTCAACCAGTTCCTGGCGCCGCGGACCAACAGGCGCACCGACGCCTGGGGCGGCAACCCGGCGAACCGGCGAAAGTTCTGCGTGCAGACCGTGGCGCGCACCCGGGCCGCCGTCGGGCCCGACTTCATCATCTGTTACCGGATGTCGATGGCCGACTACGTCGACGACGGGCAGAGCTGGGACGAAGTCCTCGCGCTGGCCACCGCCGTCGAGGAAGCCGGGGCCACCATCATCAACTCCGGCTTCGGCTGGCACGAGGCACGGATCCCGACCATCGTCACCTCGGTGCCCAACCACGCGTTCGTCGACATCAGCAGCGCGGTCGCCGCACACGTCGACATCCCGGTGGTGGCATCCAACCGGATCAACATGCCGCAGACCGCCGAACAGATCCTGACCGACACTCCCGTGCAGCTCATTTCCATGGCGCGGCCGATGTTGGCCGACCCGGACTGGGTGCGCAAGGCAATGCAGAACCGCGCCGACCAGATCAATACCTGCATCTCGTGTAACCAGGCCTGCCTGGACCGTGCGTTCGTGCACAAAAAAGCGTCCTGTCTGGTCAACCCGCGCGCCGGTCAGGAAACCAGGCTGGTCATCGGGCCGGTGCGGCAAGCCCGGCGCATCGCCGTGGTGGGCGCCGGCCCTGCCGGACTGTCCGCTGCGCTCACCGCGGCGCAGCGCGGCCATCAGGGGCCCTGTTCGAGGCGAGTGAGCATATCGGCGGCCAATTCGACTTGGCCAAGCGGATTCCCGGCAAAGAGGAGTATGCGGAAACGATCCGCTACTACACCGCGATGTTGGCCAAACACCTAGTGACCGTGCGACTGGGCAGCCCGGCTCGCGTCGACGAGCTGGCCGATTTCGACGAGGTGGTGCTGGCCACCGGTGTGCGGCCCCGGATTCCGGACATCCCCGGTATCGATCATCCGATGGTGATGACGTATGCCGAGGCGATCACCGGTCAGCCGGTCGGCGGCGTGGTGGCCGTGGTGGGCGCCGGCGGCATCGGCTTCGACGTGAGCGAGTTCCTGGCCACCGCTGTGTCGCCGACGCTGAACCTCAAGGAGTGGAAGGCCGAATGGGGCGCGGCCGACCCGTGGGAGGCACGGGGCGCGCTGACCCAGCCGGTTCCAGGCACACCGGCACGCCGGGTGTACCTGCTGGCCCGCACCGAGGGAAGGCAGGGCCGCAAACTGGGCAAGACGACCGGCTGGGTGCACCGTGCATCGGTGAAAGCCAAAGGTGTGCAGCAGATTTCCGGGGTTAACTACGAACGCATCGATGACGGTGGGCTGCATATCAGCTTCGGCTCGCAGCGATCACACCGTCAGCTGCTGGCGGTGGACAACGTGGTGATCTGCGCCGGCCAGGAGCCGGTGCGCGACTTGGAGGACGGGTTGCGCGCCCGTGGTATGAAGCCGCACATCATCGGCGGGGCCGCGCTGGCCGTGGAACTGGACGCCGAGCGGGCGATCCGGCAGGGCACCGAACTGGCCGCCCGCCTGTAGCGGCCTGTGCAGCGAGCGTGCGCAAAAACGGTCTCTCCCACGCGTGTCGGACCGGGAACGCGCACACTCGCGGGAGAGGGGCGCCTCAGCGCCCGAACAGGCCAACCGTGCCCGTGACCGCGACCGACAGGTTGGCGATGGTCGTGGTCGACTCCGGCACCGGTGTCGTCGCTGCCAACGTCAACGGCTCACGCAGCGCATACAGCTGGAACCGATAGTGGTGCACGCCGGTGCCCGGCGGTGGGCACGGACCGAGGTATTCCGCCTTGCCGCCGGAGTTCAGGCTGGCCACCGCGGCAGACGGCAGCGCGCCGTCGACGATCTCGGTGGTCGACGGCGGTATACCGGTGACCACCCAGTGCACATAGAGCCCGGCCGGTGCGTCGGGATCGTCGACCACCATGGCCAGCGACTCGACACCCTGCGGCACGTTCTGCCAGCGCAGCGGCGGCGGCACGTTACGGCCGTCGCAGGAGTACTCCGCCGGAATCTGCGTGCCGTCCGCGAACGCCGGGCTGGCCACGGCGAAACTGCCAGAGCGTGCCGTCGACGGCGACGCGGGCGCGCTGTCGGACGGCACATGACTGCCGCCGCATCCGGCCGTCGCGCACACCACCACCCCCAGCAGAGCCGATGCAAGTCTCATGGGCGTGTGTATACCTTGTTCACCGGCCGCTGGTGAAGCGGGGCGTAGGTGGTGGTGCGCTGCCGGGCCGGCCGGCCGATGCCCTCGGCGACGGCGGTCAGCTCGGCAATGGTCTTGGCGGACCCGTGCTCGGAACCGGCCATCCGGGAGATGGTCTCCTCCATCAGGGTGCCGCCCAGGTCGTTGGCGCCGCCGCGCAGCATCACCTGGGTGCGCTCCACGCCCAGCTTGACCCAGCTGGTCTGGATGTTGGCGATACGCCCATGCAGCATGATCCGCGCCAGCGCGTGCACGGCGCGGTTGTCGCGGTGACTCGGCCCGGGCCTTGCGCCGCCGGAGAGATACAGTGGCGAGCTCTGGTGCACGAACGGCAGCGGCACGAATTCGGTGAAACCGCCGGTGCGGTCCTGGATGCCGCGCAGCACGTTGAGGTGCCCCACCCAGTGCCGCGGGGAATCGACATGCCCGTACATCATCGTCGAGCTCGACCGCAGCCCCACTTCATGCGCGGTGGTGATCACCTCGATCCACATCGACGTGGGCAGTTTGCCCTTGGTGAGCACCCAGCGCACTTCGTCGTCGAGGATCTCCGCGGCGGTGCCTGGGATGGTGTCCAGCCCGGCCTGGCGCAGGCTGGTCAGCCACTCCCGGATGCTTAATCCGCTCTTGGCGGCCCCGTTGGTGATCTCCATCGGGGAAAAGGCGTGCACGTGCATCGACGGCACCCGCGCTTTGACCGCGCGCACCAGATCGGCGTAGCCGCCCACCGGCAACTCCGGGTCGATGCCGCCCTGCATGCACACCTCGGTGGCGCCGGCGACGTGCGCCTCCCAGGCCCGGTCGCCGACCTCCTCGGCGGACAGCGAGTAGGCGTCGGCGTCGCCCTTGCGTTGGGCGAACGCGCAGAACCGACACCCCACATAACAGATGTTGGTGAAGTTGATGTTGCGGTTGACCACGAACGTGACATCGTCGCCGACAGCATCGCGGCGCAGCGAATCGGCCAGTGCGGCAACCGCGTCCAGCGTCGGACCGTCGGCGTGGGCCAGCGCCAGATACTCGGCGTCGCTGCAGCCGGCCGGGTCGCGTTCGGCCGAGCGCAGCGCGGCCAGCACGTCGGTGTCGATGCGTTCGGGGGCGCGGCCGGCCAGTTCGTGCACCCGCTCGCGGATCGACTCCCAATCCCCGAACGCGGACTCCACGTCGCTGCGGGCCTCGGTGGCCCGCCCGTCGGTGTCGATGGCGGTGTGCAGGTCCACTCGGCCAGTGGAGGCGACGTCGTCGGGCTCCTGCCACGCCAGCCCGACCGGGGCGACGTCGCGGGCCCATCCGGTGGTGGGATCGGCCAGGGCCGTGACGTGTGGCTGCACCCGCGGATCGATCCAGGCCGAACCGGCACGGACATAGTCCGGCTGCGCGGCCAGCCGCTCCACCAGGTCGTAGCCAGCCCGCCCGGTGATCGCCGCCAGGTCGTCCAGCGCCGGCCAGGGCCGCTCGGGGTTGACGTGGTCGGGGGTCAGCGGCGACACCCCGCCCCAGTCGTCGACCCCAGCGCCGATCAACGCCAAACACTGGTCGGCGGAGACCAGGTTGGGCGGTGCCTGGATGCGCATCTTGGGTCCCAGCACCAGCCGCGCCACAGCGACGGTGGCCACGAAGTCGTCGAAGCCGGCGTCGGGTGTCGACGCCATCGCGGTGTTCTCCTTGGCCCGGAAGTTCTGCACGATCACTTCCTGGATATGGCCGAACTCCTTGTGTACCTTGCGGATTGCGTGCACGGTATCGGCGCGTTCCTCCAGCGTTTCGCCGATGCCGACCAGCAGCCCGGTGGTGAACGGGATGGAAAGCCTGCCCGCGTCGGCGAGGGTGCGCAGCCGTACCGCCGGATCTTTGTCCGGGCTGCCGTAGTGCGCCAGGCCCTTGGTCTCGAACAGTCGCGCAGACGTGGACTCCAGCATCATGCCCATCGACGGCGCCACCGGTTTGAGCCGCGACATCTCCGACCAGCTCATCACGCCGGGGTTCAGGTGCGGCAGCAGTCCGGTCTCCTCGAGCACCCGGATTGCCATCGCCCGCACATACGACAGCGTGGCGTCGTAGCCGCGTTCGTCGAGCCACTGCCGCGCCTCGGGCCAGCGCGCCTCGGGCCGGTCGCCGAGGGTGAACAGCGCCTCCTTGCAGCCCAGTTCCGCACCGCGGCGGGCGATGTCAACGATCTCGTCGGGTTCGAGGTACATACCCTTGCCTTGTGCCCGCAGCACGCCCGGGACCGTGACGAACGTGCAGTAGTGGCAGCTGTCGCGGCACAGGTGGGTGACCGGGATGAACACCTTGCGCGAGTAGCTGACCGGAAGCGCGCCGTTCGGCCCGCGCCGACCGGCGGATTGCAATCCGGCGTCGCGCACCCGTGCCGCGCTGGCGCACAGATCGGCCAGGTCGTCACCGCGGGCGGTCATCGCGGCCGCGGCTTCTTCGGCGTTGAGGACGACGCCGTCGCGGGCACGCCGAAGCACGCGGCGTAACGCTGACGCACTCGGTGTGGGTACCGGTGCGGCGGTCTGCCCTTCCCTCGGGGTCAGCGGCACGGTTGGTATAACTTGCGATCGACCGGAATTCCACCGGGCGTTGCGCGAAAATCCCGCGTGCGCCAGACGGGCCATACCGGACACAGTAACCACAGCCACGGCGCCCCCGCACCATCCACCAGGTAGATTCATCCGCATGTACGAGGGGGCGGGGCCCGGTTCCGGGCGGTCACTGCTGGCGGCAACCGCCGCGGTAGGCATCGTCGCCGCCACCGTGCTGGCGCCGCCGCTGACATCGCACATCGTCCCGACGATCGATCCAGCGGCTCAGCTGACGGCGGCAGCATCCGAGATCGCCGACACCGCCGCACTGGCGCTGGCGGCCGAGCCCACGTCGATCGGCGACGCCATCATCGGCTTCTACCTCACCGTCGAACCGTGGACGCAGTACGGCGCCACCCTGGCCTCGTGGGCCGTCGGCTGGGTGCCGTTCCTCGGCCTGCTGGCCCCACAGATCACTTTCTTCTACGACCTCGACGAGGCCGTCGTGCGGAGCCTGGTGTTCAACACCGCCTATCTGCTGGATGGAACCGTCGACCTGAGCCAGGCGCTGAGCAATATCGGCAGCGCCACCTCCACCGCGTGGCACGATTTCGTCGACACCCAGGCCAGCTGGCTGCACAGCCTGCTGCCGCCGCCCCCGCCCGATTCACTCGCCGATGTGTCCGGGCTGCCTGGCCTGCTTAGCCCGTTCGATCTCGGTGCGCCGGACCTGCTAAGCCTGCCGAGCCTGCTCCCCTGATCCCTGCAGTGCGGCCGCCGACCGCCGGCGCCGCCACAGCAGCCACGCCGGCGGCGTGGCGCCCAACACGATCATCACCAGCACGCCGTAGGCCATCACTCCCCGACCACCGAAAATGAGGTCGTCGCCGGGGCCGCCAAGCGTCATTGCCGCCACGGTGACCAGCCAGGTCCACAATGGCAGCGCGGCCAACCGTGGCGACGCGGTCCAGTGCAGGCCGGCCCAGACCAGGGCGGCGTTGACCACACCCCCGATCAACGCGCTGACCGGGAACGGAGCCGATCCGACGTAGGCGGGCAACAGCAGTGCGGTGGCCACCGCGCAGAGCACCCCGTCGACCGCCAGCAGCGACATCACCACGAAACGGACCGCCGGGCGCCCGGCGGCAATGGTGCCGGCGGCGCCAGCGGTGGTGGTGTCCGGGAGCGACTCGACACCCGGCCCGGTTGCGGTCAAAGTCGGTACCCCTGGATGTGACGGTGCGTGGCCGGAAGCCTACCGGGTGATGCCCGTGGTCAGGTCGAGCCCCGCGAGCAGGTCCGTTTCCCAGCCCCGCTCGTCGCGTTGGCCCGCGGCACCGGTAGCCAGGATGTAGTGCTCACTACTCAGGAACGGCAGCGCCAGATTGTTCGACAGCGCGAATGCCCGCCCGGTGGGGCCGACGGTGACCTGGGTGGCGTGCGCCCGTGCAGCCGCTACCTTGGCGGGCAACATCTCCGCGGCGTCGATGACGGCGTCGATCGACTCGTCGGGGTAGCCCCCGGCCGCGCTGTCGTCGGCGGGCAGCACCCACTGCGGCAACAGATCCGACGAATCCAGGCCACACCGGCCGGCTTGGACCGCGCTGGCCGCTATCACCGTCCAATAGAACTTCGGTGTAGCCCAGGGCCGGCCGGGATAGTCCGTGCCTCTGGCGGCGGCAGCGGCCGCGGTAGCGACCAGGTGGGTGTGCACGTGATCGGGGTGCCCGTAGCCACCCAGCGGGTCATAGGTCACCACCACATGCGGGCGCAGCTCACGGATGATCGCCACCAGAGCGCCGACGGTCTCCTTGTCGTCGGCGTCGACGAACCGCTGCCGAGGCCGCGCCGGCGTGCCCGCCATGCCCGAGTCACGCCAGCGGCCCGCGCCGCCGAGAAAGAACGGCTCGCCGGCGCCCAGGGCGTGCAGCGCGGCGGTGAGTTCGCCGATGCGATAGCCGCCGAGCTGGTCGGCGTGGTCTACGGCCAGCCGCGCCCAGCGGTCGCCGATAACCTCACCCTCCTCGCCGAGCGTGCAGGTCACCACCTGCACCCGCGCGCCGCGGGCGGCGTAGTGGGCGATGGTGGCCCCGGTGGTCAGTGTCTCGTCGTCGGGGTGAGCATGCACGAACAGCAGCCGGGGTGTCTCCTGATACGGCATGGTCGAACTCTACCGTCGCGGTATCCGTGCCCCGCCCGGCTCGGACGTGCAATCAGCCCGGGAAGAGGCCGCTCAGCAGACTCAAGTAGTCGTTGGTCCCGACAGCCTGCACGATGGCAGTGAAGTCGTCCGGGGTGAGCCCGAGCGCGGTGGCCCACTGGGCCTGACTCAGGCCTTCGGGGTCGAAGTTGGTGAGCAGGCTGGCCTGAATGGCACCGGGGTCGAAGTTGGCGCCCAGCAGGCTGTTCAGCGAGTCCTCGTTGTCGGCCAGCGCCATGTTGCTGAGGCTGTACATGAAGTCGGCGAGGTCACTGGTGGGGCTGCCCGCACCGAACGCCTGATTCACCGCGGCCTCCTGAGCACTGACCAGGTAGCTGTTGAGGGCCAATTCCGCGGCAACGACGCCGTCGGTGAAACCCTGGTAGGCCGCCGGAAGACCCGCTATAGCGTTGGCTACCGCCGCAGCCGCGCTGGCGCCGACGGCATCTGCGCCCTGGGCGTCGGAACCGAAGTCGCCACCGGGCGTGATGCCGGCGTCAATCGGGACAATGCCGTTGATCGCGCCGTCGCGCAGAGCCTCTGCCACGGAGCCCGCACCGAACAGGCTACCCAGCACGTTCTGGTCGAGCGTGGTGTCGTCGGCGTTGAGCGCCGGGATGTCGATGGTGTTGAAAGTGCCACCGTCGCCGCCGAAGATCGCTGCACCCGGGTCGACGTCGTGGTGGGCCAGATCGAGGTCGGCGTTTCCCCCCAGCTCTTGCTGAACGAGATCGTAGAAAGCGCTGACCTGCGAGTGGTGCAGGTCCGATACGTCTGCGACCAGGTCGGCGTCACGCACTTGGACGTCGGGCAGGACTGACTTCACCCCGGGGGTCGCGACAACAAAACCGCAGGCGGCAAGGGCCGCGCCCGCAGCGATGCACCGGCGGGTAACCTGCTCCATCGCCCATCCTTCCCCTCATGGTCAGCCTGAAGTGCTTAACATTAACGCATAGTCGACTGTGTGGCAACAGACATGACTGTTATATCGGGGCCAGATCCTGACACGCCGGCAACACCCGTGTGCAACCGACCCCGGCGGCGACCGGCAACGGTTCTAGGGAGTCTTCACCCAGGTGCCGGCATTGCCGACGATGCCGACCGGCACCGCCCCGGAGAGACTGACATTCCGCACGCTGGGACCGGCGGCGACGATCGTGGTGTCCTGCAAGATCGGCAACACCGTCGCCATATTCCACAGCCGCGGCTCCACGGCCGTGATCACCTCGCTGATGGGCTTACTGCCGTCCATGGCCGCGTCGATGTTCGACTGGATGCTGTGATCGCAGACGCCGGTGATGTTCGACGGCGCCCGCACCAGCGCCCCGGGATCCGACGGGGCAGACGGCGTGGTCGATGCCGGGCCGGGCGCCGGTGTGCGCGGCGGTGCGGCCGAAGACGCTTCAGCCGCCGCAGACGCGGTGGCCGTCATATCCGGGGTGGACACCGCCGTCGCGCGCAACGCCCGGCAGCCGTAGCGGGAGGCGAGCAGTGTCGCCAGGTCACCGCCGGCCTGCTGCCAGCCGACCACGGCGTCAACCTGATTGTTGATCAGCGCCTCTCGGTACAGCCGCACCGGATCCAGTGCTAGCACGGTCGCGGCGATCCCGACGTTGCGCAACTGGTCAGCGGCGGTATTGGCCACCGCCACCGAGGTCGGGTCGTTGGCCGCGACGCCGATGACCAGCGAAAGCTGCTCGCCGTCGATGCTGATCCGACCGCGGGTGATTTCCGGGGGACGTGGATGCGCGGGTGCAGCCGCTGCCCCGGACGGTGGGGTCAGCGACGAGGGCGGTGCGTTCTTCTCGACCCGGTAGCCCGACATTTCCAGCAGCCCAAGTGCGGCAGCGGTCGTCATCGCCGGCGGTGCGGTCGGCACATAGCCGGGATCGCTGGGCGCACGGACCTGGGCCTGGTCCAACGTGACGGTGTTGTCGCTGCCGGCGCCCACAGTGGCCAGCAGGTCGACGTCGAGCAGCCCCAGGATCGCCTTGCGGACCTGTACATCCGCCAGCTTGGGTTGATTGGCCCGCAGCGCCAACTCCATCACCCGCGGGGTGTCGATCCGATTAGTCCGCACCGCCGGGATAGCCGACAGCTGTGCGAACGCCGCCGAACCACCGTGCACTTGGGCCAGTTGGGTGTCGCCGTTGCGGATCGAATCGGCCAGCGCCGCGGGTGGCCCGGCCCGGCGAAACAAGATCAGGTCCGGTTTGGCCGGCGGGCCCCAGTACCGGTCGTTGCGGGCGAGCAGGATCGCGTCGCGCTGCGGGTCGATGTTCTCCACCCGGAACTGCCCGCCGGTCACCGGCAGCGTCCGGGCCAGCCCGGCCGGAAACCCGCCCGGTACGTCTTTGACGATGTGCGCCGGCAGGATGTTGCTGAACAGCTCTCGCCACGCCGGGTAGGGCTGGGAAAACGTGACGACGGCCTGCTTACCGCCCTCGACCGAATGCACCCCGGTGATCAGGTCGTAGCCCGCCGGGTCGACCACGCCCGGCTGGGTGACCATCTGCTGCCACAGATACCAGAAGTCGTCCGCGGCGATCGGGGCGTTGTCGGTCCACGACGCCTCGGGCCGGATTTTGTAGGTGACGGTGAACGGCGTGTTGCCGGTCACCTCGGCCGACACCAGCAGTGTCGGGTCCATCTCCCAGCGTGAGCCGGTCGCGGTGTCCGGATCCGGCACCGGCCGAAACGCACTGGGCAGCACCAGCGCACTGACCGCCGCGGTCACCGCCGACAGATCCGAGACCAGGTGCGGGTTGAACCCGGCGCCGATCGAGTCGACACCCATGATGACTTGGCTGATCCGCACCGGCGGCGGGGGGACGTTTTCGGTGGTGCGGGTGCTCTGCGGCGCCGGCGGCGGGTT
>NZ_JBYCLE010000591.1:0-3233 GCF_057473765.1 Mycobacterium sp. TH-M106
CGGGTCCAGCCGCGCCGCCGGGTTGTCGAACGCACCAACGGATGGATCAACCACTGCCGGCGACTCGACCGACACCACGAAGTCACCCCCATCGCCCGCGAAGGCTTCCTGATCCTCAGCCAGATCGCCTCACTGCTGCGCCGACTCGACCGCAGCCAGTTGTTTTCGGTTACACCGACACAGTGCGGCGGATCCACGCGTATAGTAGCGGCAAATCCACGGGCTACTATGCGGCAGATCCACGCGCATCGTGGCGGCAGATCCACGTGCTTCGGCGAGTTCGACAGAGGATGGGTGAATGCAGACCCTGCTGGGACCGGCTTTGCCCAGACACGCCGAGGCTGCCGTGAACGCGGCCCTGGAGGACACCCGAGTGGTGCTGGTCAACGGTGCCCGCCAAAGTGGCAAGAGCACTCTGGTTCGCCTCGTGGCAAAGGGCCGCAACGCCGAATGGCGTGATCTGGACACCGCCCTGACCCGCCAAGCCGCTCTTGAAGACCCGGACGGCTTCGTCGACCAATCCGGTCCGATGGTCATCGACGAGATCCAACGAGCACCCGATCTACTGCTGTCGATCAAGGCTCAGGTGGATGCAGACCCCACGCCCGGGCGCTTTCTGCTGACCGGATCGGCGCGCGTGCTCGGCCTACGGTCCCTACCCGACACGCTCGTGGGCCGAATGGAGACTATTGAGCTCTGGCCCTTCTCCCAAGGGGAAATCGACAGAGCCCCTGACGGATTCATCGACGCCGTGTTCGCTCAGGGTGACAAGCTGCGTCACAGCTCCACGGTTTCACGAGCGGAGTACGCCGAGCGACTTGTTCGTGGCGGTTTCCCAGAGGCAGTCGCACGAACCAACGACAGGCGCCGACGCAGCTTTTTCGATTCCTACCTCGGCGATCTGATCGCGCGCGATGTGCAGCAATTGTCGGAGATCGAGCGGACAACCGAGATGCGCGCATTGGTCCAGATGCTGGCCGCTCGATCAGGGCAGTTGCTGTCCATCGCCACCTTGGGCAACGAACTCGGGCTCGGAGCTACAACGGTGAAGAAGTATGTCGCACTGCTCGGAGAGGTCTTTCTCGTCAAGCGGGTACCGGCGTGGTCCCGAAATATCAGTACCAGAGCAACGACAGCCCCCAAGCTCGCGTTCGTCGACTCCGGTATCGCTGCGCACCAGATCGGCGCGGACACCCGCAGCATCTTGCGGCCCACGGGTCAGTTCGGGCCTCTCCTTGAGGGATTCGTCCTGATGGAACTGGCGCGCCAGCTGACTTGGTGTGACGAAGACGTTGCGCTCTTCCATTACCGGACCAGGGATCAAGTCGAGGTCGACGCCGTCCTTGAACATCGATGCGGTGATGTTGTTGGCATCGAGGTCAAAGCGGCATCTACTGTCGGACCCGCCGACTTTCGTGGACTGCGGCACCTGGCCCAGCGGACCGGCGACGGTTTCCGTGCCGGCATTGTCATGCACACAGGAGCGCAGACCCTGCCATTTGGGCCAAAAATGCTCGCCATGCCGGTGAGCGCCCTATGGCAGACATCCACGACCTGATCCAGATGATCCATGGGGGTAGATTCCAGGGGTCTCCTCGATCGTTCGGCTTCGCAAGCTCAGCCGAACGCCTCGTCGATGATCTCGTGCTGTTCGACGGCGTGAACCTTCGCCATCCCCGACGACGGCGCTGACATGGCCCGCCGAGAGATGCGCTTGATCCCGGTCAGCTTGTCCGGCAACAACTCTGGCAGCTCCAACCCGAACCGCGGCCACGCGCCTTGGTTGGCCGGCTCTTCCTGTACCCAGAAGAACTCGCTGACATTCGGGTAGCGGCCCAAGGTTTCGGCCAGCCGGCGCTTCGGCAGCGGCGCCAGCTGCTCGATCCGCACGATAGCGATGTCGTCGCGGTTGTCTTTGGCCTTACGGGCGGCCAATTCGTAGTAAAGCTTGCCGCTGGTCAACAGAATCCGGCGCGCCTTGTCGCGATCGCCGACGCCTTCCTCGTAGCTGGGTTCCTCCAGCACCGAGCGGAACTTGACTTCGGTGAAGTCCTTGACGTCGCTGACTGCGGATTTGTTGCGCAGCATCGACTTCGGCGTAAAAACAATCAACGGGCGCTGGATTCCGTCCATGGCGTGCCTGCGCAACAAGTGGAAATAGTTCGCGGGCGTCGAAGGCATCGCGACCGTCATCGAACCCTCTGCCCAGAGCTGCAAGAAACGCTCGATGCGCCCGGTAGTGTGGTCGGGACCCTGGCCTTCGTGACCGTGTGGCAGCAACAGCACCACCGCGGACAACTGGCCCCACTTGGCTTCACCGGAGCTGATGAACTCGTCGATGACCGTCTGGGCGCCGTTGACGAAGTCACCGAACTGCGCCTCCCACAACACGACAGCGTCCGGATTGCCGACCGAATAGCCGTACTCGAAACCCACGGCGGCCAGTTCCGACAGCGGCGAGTCGTACACCAGGAACTTGCCGCCGCTCGGCGTCCCGTCCTCGTTGACCGCCAGCAATCGCAGCGGAGTGAACTCAGCGCCGGTCTTGCGGTCGATGAGCACCGAATGCCGTTGCGAGAACGTGCCGCGGCGGGTGTCCTGGCCGGACAGCCGTACCAGCTTGCCCTCGGCCACCAGTGAACCCAGCGCAAGCAACTCAGCGAAGGCCCAGTCGATCTTGCCCTCGTAAGCCATCTCCCGACGCCGGTCCAGCACCGTTTGCACGCGCGGGTGCACAGTGAAGCCGTCCGGCAGAGCCAGGTGCGCGTCACCGATGCGGGCCATGAGCGCCTTGTCGATACCGGTGAACAACCGGGCCGGAATCATCTGGAGGGACTCCACCGACTCGCTGGGTTCCGCGGCATGTTTCTCCAACTCACGGATCTCGTTGAACACCCGCTCCAGCTGGCCCTGGTAGTCACGAAGCGCGTCTTCGGCTTCCTTCATCGAGATGTCGCCGCGACCGATCAGCGCTTCGGTGTAGCTCTTACGCACACCGCGTTTGGCGTCGATCACGTCGTACATGTACGGGTTGGTCATGGAGGGGTCATCGCCCTCGTTGTGTCCGCGACGCCGGTAACACAGCATGTCGATGACGACGTCCTTGTGAAATTTCTGCCGGAAATCCACCGCCAGCCGCGCCACCCACACACACGCCTCCGGGTCGTCGCCGTTGACGTGGAAGATCGGCGCGCCGAGCATCTTGGCGACGTCGGTGCAGTATTCGCTGGACC
>NZ_JBYCLE010000592.1:0-7707 GCF_057473765.1 Mycobacterium sp. TH-M106
CGACGCGCGGGCCCTCGGCCGGGAAACCATGGGTCGCGGCGCCCGCGGGAAGCGGTTTCGCCGCACCGTGTCAAGGATCCCGACGGCGGTGTTCCGCCACCGGCTGGCCGGCATGTGCCACATGGCCGGTGTCGAGGTGTTGGCGGTCAACCCGGCCTATAGCAGCGTTTGGGGCGCTCAGCACTGGCAGCGCCCCTATGAAAACGTCACCCGACATCTGGGGGTACCACCCGCTTGCGGGGGAGCCGCGGCCACGGTGATCGGGCGTCGCGCCCAAGGCTATTCGGCCCGGCGTCGGAAAGGTGTGACACCGCAGCGACCGGAGGATCGCGCAGTGAGAGCTACCAACCAGGCTGCGCAGGAAAAGCCTCGGGTGTGTGGGAACCGCCACCGGACAGGGATGCGAGGAACCGAATCTCGCCCGCCCAGCCGGAACGAACGCGCGCACCACCGCCGGGCAACCGTTACCCCGGCAACAGTTGGCCAACAATGACCAACATCAGTTGTAACGGTCCTGCCGTGGGATCCATCCGCGCCGTTCGGAGAGCCCGGCGACGTCTTGTGGGTGCCCAGGGCGTATCAGGGCAGCGCCATGTCGTCGGGCACGAACACATCTGAACAGCACGTCGCCGGTGATCTCACGCAGCGATCGGATTTCGATGCCCGGTATGGTCATGCCGGCCAGGAAGTAGCTGATGCCCTGGTGTTTTTCAGCGTTCGGGTACCCGTTCAAGCTGCGGTCATGACGCAGTTCCCGCACACCTACGGCGCGGATGTGCAGTGACCAAACCTTGATGAAGCCTTGACCGAAACACGGGTGCGCGCTCATCGGCGGGCCGGTCAAAGCTCAATACCATCAACGGACAGTAACGTGCAGTCACCTGATGGGAAGGTATGTCCGCGATGTCGGCAGCGGTGCGCCGCGTTTCTGCGGCGGTGGGGATCCTTGTCACGACGGCCGTCGCGGTCGTGGCGCCCGCGGGGTTGAGCAGCGCTGCGGTGAACCAACCGGGGGGCGTCGCCATCGCATCGGTCCTGCCGGCGGCGGGCACGGTCGTCGGTGTGGCACATCCGGTCGTGGTGACGTTGCGGTCACCGGTGCGTAATCGCCGGGCAGTCGAGCACGCGATCACCGTGCAGACGACGCCGACGATGACCGGGAACTACGAGTGGCTCGACGACACCGTGCTGCGATGGGTCCCCGACCATTTCTGGCCGGCGCACAGCACGGTGGCGCTGTCGGTCGGCAAACTGACCGCTGACTTCGAGACCGGCCCCGCGGTGGTGGGCGTCGCCAATATCTCGGCTCGCACCTTCACGGTGACCGTCGACGGGGTCGGGGCCGGACCCTTGCCGGCGCCGCACCACCGCCCGCACTGGGGCGAACCCGGGGTGATGCCGGCGACGATGGGCAAGGCCGAGTTCCCCACGCCGGTGGGCCGCTACACGGTCATGGCCAAGGACCGATCGGTCGTGATGGATTCCAGCAGCGTCGGCATCCCGGTCGACGACCCCGAAGGCTACCGACTCTCGGTCGATCACGCCGTCCGGATCACCGGACGCGGCCTCTACGTTCACTCGGCGCCGTGGGCGCTTCGCTCCATGGGCATCGACAATGTCACTCACGGGTGCATCGGTCTGAGCCCAGCCGATGCGCAGTGGTACTTCGACACGGTCGACATCGGCGATCCGGTGATCGTGGAGGAGTAGTGAAAAGAGCTCGGCGCTGATCTACGCCGAGCCGTCGTTACTTGCTACCGGCAGCCAAATTCACCGGGAAGCCGACGGCATCGGTCAGCAGCCCTGCCAGGGGGCTCGCAGCCGCGGCACCTGCCGGGCCCGGCGCCACCAACGGGACCGGCGGAAGAGCACCAGGAGCCGGGGGAATCAACGGAACCGGCGGTGCCGCAGGCACGACCGGAACCGGCGGTGCCGCAGGAATCACCGGAACCGGCGGTGCCGCAGGAATCACCGGAACCGGCGGTGCCGCAGGAATCACCGGAACCGGCGGTGCCGCAGGCACGACGGGGACCGCAGGCAGCGGCCCAGGGAGTGCCATGGGTACCGCCGGACCAGCCAGAGCGGTCAGATCGGCGCTCGCGGGAGCACAAGGCGTCGCCGCCGCGGTTGTACCAGCGGGCACCGTGCCGGCCTGCGGTGCTACGCCGCCCAGAGTGGGAACGGCAGACGCCGCCGGAGCACCTGCCGCCGGAGTACCTGCCGCCGGAGTACCTGCCGCCGGAGTACCTGCCGCCGGAGCACCTGCGGCGGGAGCACCTGCGGCGGCTGGGGCCCCACCCGCAACCGGGCCGCCGGCGGGTGGGCCGACAAAGACCGCGACACCGCCTCGGCACACCGGTCCACCCGTGGGAAACGGTGCCGCTAGCGTTTCGGAACTGAAGACCACGGCGCTTCCGCATAGGCCAATGCCGGTAATTGTGCCGGTAATTGCCGCGATGCTCAATCGAGTGAACGTCGTCAATGCCAACTCCGATGATGAGTTCCAGGCCCCCGAATTTTCACAACTCAGGTCCCCAATTTTCACAACTCGCACGACCGTGAATAAACGTATCACATCGATGTAAGTACACGAATGTACGAATTAAATTCGTTACCGAACCGATGCGTCATCGAAGCGGTCGGCGATCGGGTTGGCAACGGTGGAGACCGCGGTGCCCGAAGGCAGACCTGATTGACCGCGAACTCGTCCGCCAATCCACTTTGTCAGGCATGATGCAGCCCATGACCGAAACTCCCGAACCCAGAGACCAGCCTGCCGGGGCGCTACCACCGCTACAGCCACCACTACAGCCACCATGGACCATACCGAGCCGGCTCTACCAGACGGCAGCATGGGTGATCATCGTCGCCGGGGTCGTCTTTGTCACCTCGATGATCTTCTTCACCGGTGCCTACGTCAGTGGGGGCGGTTGGTACGGGCATCATCATCGCGGAGGATGCATGATGCACGAATCCCCGTCGTCGATGAGCCCGAACTCCGGACCGGAGTCCGGCGGTCCCGGTGGACCGGCCGGCCCCGGCGCTCCGCCGCGTCCGCCAGCGCCGCCGCACCCGTAACGTGGGGGCGCGTGGGCGCGCCTCAGAGACCTATTTCCAGCAGGCCGTCGGCCAACCACTGTGGTATGTAGCCCACCTCGGCGGCCGCCTGGGTGAGCACTTCGAGTTCGCTCTGGGCCGGGTTCAGGTCCAGGTAGTTGACGGTGTCGGCGAGGTCGACCTGGGTCAGTGCCTGGGCCACGTCGCCGGGCGTCAGGCCGAGGTACTCCTCGTGGGTGCCGACCAGCATACCGAGTAATTGCTGCCACCCCAGATCAGATCCGCTGGCGAAAGAGTCCGGGCTCCACGAAGCGTATCCGTCCGGGTACGGATCACCCAACCCGCCACTTGTCAGCGTGAACACGTCGCCGTGGTAGGGGCCGTCCGGTGTGAGGTCGGTGGCCGGTGGCTGTGTCGGGCCCAGGTCCATCACCCCGCCACCCATGCCCCAGCTCTGGGCGTTGCTCAGCAGAATACTTTGCATCCAGGACGGCAGTGAGTCGTAGAAATTAGCCAGGAACCCGTACCGCGAGGCCGAGTCGCCGACGAGGACGAAGTTGATGGCGTCGGCGTACTTGTCGCCGTACTCCGCGGTGAGCTGGTTGAGCACCTCGGAGATCGCCGCCGTGGACTGCGAGTAGCCGAACAAGGTGACGTGGTGGCCGCTTTCCAGCAGCGGCATCAGCGCGGCCCGGATGGCCGCCTCGTCGGCCGCCAGCCCGGTCTCGGTATCCCCGCTGAGTTCAGGGGTCGTCAGCGCGTAAACATCGCTCTCCGGGCCGGTGTAGAGCCCGCTGGGTTCCAGGTAGAGGTGGTATGCCGCCTGAAGGTACTGGTCGCTAGGGGTCGGTATGCCTGTGGGTCCGAGGACGAGGGCGAGATCTTGGCTGGACGGAGTCGCGCCGTCGGACCAGACCCCTCCGACATCGCCGGTGAGCACTTGATCCACCGAGGTCCCAGAGGCGGCGAGCAGATACTCAGATTCGCGCAAAAGCGACCCAGCGCCTTCCGGCCGCGGGAAAGAAGCCACAGGGATCACAGTGGTGACAGTGGCCACAGTGGCCAGAGACGCCCCCACCATGGCCGTGATCACCATGCCGCTTACGTCGAATAATCCCATTTATCTCCCCTGACATGCATCCCGCCCCGATAACTGACTAGGACAATAGTGCATGCAGCTCGCCAACCCGTTCCGGGGTAAGCCAGCCGGTGTGGGATCGGCCCTGGCATGATCGAGCCCATGAGCCGCACAGTCGTTCTCGCCACGGACTCGACCGCGACCGGCGGCCAGCGAGATAAACACGTCAGATGGTTGACGGCCCGCCGATCCGTCATCGCGTCGGGCAGCGCAGACGCGGACGTTTCCGTAAAGGTGTAGCCGTGCGGGTGTCCGCCGCAGTGGCATGCAACCTGGGCCTGGCCGCAGCAGCGGCGGCGGCCGGGTTCTACGGCTCCCCGGTAGCGGCGGCGCGCCCCTCGGATCCCGGCGTGGTGTCCTACGCGGTGCTCCCCAAAGGGGCGGTGGGCAACATCGTCGGCGCACCGATGGGCTGGGAATCGGTGGCCCGTGACCCCTACCAGGGCTACTGGGTGGACAACCCGGTCTGCAACAACTGGGCGGACATCGGGTTGCCCGAGGTCTACAACGACCCCGACCTGGCGTCGTTCAACAGTGCGGTCACCCAGACGTCGGCCACCGATCAGAATCACCTCGTCAAACAGGCGGTCGGGGTGTTCGCCACCAACGACGCCGCCGGCCGGGCGTTTCACCGCGTCACCGACCGGACCGTTGGCTGTTCCGGGCAGACCACCGCGATCCATTTGGACAACGGCATCACCCAGGTGTGGTCCTTCGCCGGGGCACCGCCCACTGGCACCGACGCGGCGTGGGTCAAACAGGAGGCCGACACTGACCGGCGTTGTTTCAACCAGACCCGATTGCTGGAGAATGTGCTGCTGCAAGCCAAGGTGTGCCAATCCGGTAACGCCGGGCCGGCGGTGAACGTGCTGGCCGGAGCGATGCAGAACAGCCTGGCCCAGTAACCGGATCGGATATGTCGGATAGGCAAGCCCAGGTGGTGACAGAGGTGTCACCACCCGATGAGCGCTGCAGCGGCCCCACCGACCCTGCCGCCCCTGCCGAAACTGCCAACCCTGCCGAAATAACCAGCGCATCGGAGGCCGCGCAGTACATCACCGACCGCTGCCTCACCGACGCCCCGCCGAGCAGGGTGGGCCTGGAAGTCGAGGCGCACTGCTTCGACCCGGCCGATCCGTGCCGTCGACCCGGCTGGGAAGAGATCGGCGCCGTGCTGGACGCACTGCCGCCGTTGCCGGGCGGCAGCGCGGTCAGCGTCGAGCCGGGCGGCGCCGTGGAGCTGTCCAGCCCACCCACCGACGGCGTCGTCGCGGCCATCGAGGCGATGACCACCGACCAGGCGGTGATGCGGTCGGCTTTTGCCCGCGCCGCGCTGGGGCTGGTGCCGCTGGGTGCCGACCCGCTGCGGCCGACCCGGCGAATCAACCCGGGCGCGCGCTATGAGGCGATGGAACAGTTCTTCGTTGCCAGTCACACCGGGCAGGCGGGCGCGGCGATGATGACGTCGACGGCGTCGATCCAGGTCAACCTGGATGCCGGCGCACGAGCCGGTTGGGCCGGGCGGGTCGGGCTGGCGCACGCGCTGGGGCCGACGATGGTGGCCATCGCCGCCAACTCGCCGCTGCTGGCCGGAGACTTCTCCGGCTGGCGCTCTACCCGGCAGCGGGTGTGGAGCCAGCTGGACTCGGCGCGGTGCGGCCCCATCCTGGGCGACCCTACCTGCGCGGGCGCCGACCCCGCCACCGACTGGGCGCATTACGGACTGAACGCGCCGGTGATGCTGGTACTCGGTCCGCACGCGGAGGGATGCGCGCCGGTCACCCGGTATGTGCCGTTCGCCGACTGGGCCGACGGCCGGGTGCTGCTCGGCGATCGCCGCCCCACCACCGCCGACCTGGAGTACCACCTGACCACGCTGTTCCCGCCGGTGCGGCTGCGGGGCTGGCTGGAGATCCGCTACCTGGACAGTGTCGACGACGCGCTGTGGCCCGCCATCGTGTTCACCCTGGTGACGCTGCTCGACGACCCGATTGCCGCTGATCTCGCCGCCGACGCGGTCGAGCCGGTGGCCACCGCCTGGGATGTCGCCGCCCGGATCGGGCTGGAGGATCGGTTGCTCTATGCGGCCGCCAACCGGTGCGCCGCGATAGCGGCCGAGCGGGCGCCGGCAGCACTGCACGACGGGATGCGCGAACTGCTTCGACTCGTCGAGAAGGGCCGCTGCCCGGCCGACGACTTCGCCTACCGGGTGGCCGAGGCCGGAGTCGTTCCGGCGGTCGCCCAGCTGGCGAGGGGAGTGCCGTGAGCGCCTACCAGACGCTGGCCGGCGACCTGGCCCGGGCGCGGGAGCGCACGTTGGCGCTGACCAGTCTCGATGACGCCGACCTGCGCTGCCAATACGACCCGCTGATGAGCCCACTGGTGTGGGATCTGGCCCACATCGGCCAGCAGGAAGAGCTGTGGCTGCTGCGCGGCGGCGACCCGAGCCGGCCGGGCATGCTGCCGGCGAACGTCGACGGCCTCTACGACGCCTTCGTCCACCCCCGGGCGAGCCGGGCCGACCTGCCGCTGCTGTCGCCGGACGAGGCGCGAACGTATTGCCGAGCGGTCCGGTCGAGGACATTTGACGCACTGGGCACCCTCGAAGAATCGCCGGACGGGGCTGACGTTTTCACGTTCGCGATGGTGCTCAGCCACGAACACCAGCACGACGAGACCATGCTGCAGGCGTTGAACCTGCGCCCCGGTGCGCCGGTGTTGAGCGCGGGTGCCCCGCTGCCCGCCGGCCGGCCCGGCCTGGTAGGGACGTCGGTAGCGGTGCCCGGCGGTGAGTTCACGCTGGGTGCCGACGCCGCAAGCGAGCCGTTCTCGCTGGACAACGAGCGGCCGGCGCACGTCGTGGACGTGCCGCCCTTTAGGATCGGCCGGGTTCCGGTGACCAACGCCGAATGGCGGGACTTCGTCGACGACGGCGGCTATCGGCAGCCGCGCTGGTGGTCGCGGCGCGGCTGGCAGCACCGCGAGCAGGCCGGGTTGATCGCGCCGCAGTTCTGGAGCCCCGACCACGCCTCACGCACCCGGTTCGGTCGGGTCGAAGACATCCCCGCCGACGAGCCGGTCTGCCACGTCAGCTATTTCGAGGCCGAAGCATACGCGGCCTGGGCCGGTGGGCGGCTGCCCAGCGAAATCGAGTGGGAGAAGGCCTGCGCGTGGGACCCGGCGGCCGGCGCCCGCCGGCGCTACCCGTGGGGTGTGGACGCGCCGACCGGTGCGCACGCCAACCTCGGCGGGGCGGCGCTGCGCCCGGCGCCGGTCGGGGCGTACCCGGCCGGCGCGTCGGCGTACGGAGCCGAGCAGATGCTCGGCGACGTGTGGGAGTGGACCAGCTCCCCGCTGCGGGGATGGCCGGGTTTTACTCCGATGGTCTACCGGCGCTATTCGCAGCCGTTCTTTCACGGCGACTACCGGGTGCTGCGCGGCGGGTCGTGGGCCGTCGCGGGCGAGATCCTGCGGCCCAGCTTCCGCAACTGGGACCACCCGTACCGGCGGCA
>NZ_JBYCLE010000593.1:0-3270 GCF_057473765.1 Mycobacterium sp. TH-M106
ATTCCTTGAACATCGAGAGATGCCGGTTGAGGAGCCGTTCAACCACGGGTTCGAGCTCGTTCATGAGCTGCAGGCCGGTCAAAGCGTTCGACATGTCACTCCCAGTTGTCTGTGTCCGACAGTTACAGTCAATATATCTGTGTAAGAGGGTCACATTCAAATCTGCCGCACCGGCTGGTCGGGTTATCGCACGTCGGGCTCGTCGGAAATGATGCGGATACCGGTGACGATCTCGGGTTCGATGGCGATCACGGTGTCCATGCCCATGTTCACCCATGGCTGCAGCAGCTGTTCGTAACGGTCGACTTGGTCGGGGTCGGTGACCGTAGTCGCCAGCCCGGTGACCACCACGCTCCAGCCCGTGTGCCGCTGGGGGTCGAGGTCATCGGCCTCGTAGGCCACCACCGCGCTGGGGTTGTTGCGGGATCGCGCCGTGACCGACACTTTGGCGGTCAGCCGGGTGCGCAGGATCACTCGACCGTCATCGACGAGGTGGTTGACCGGGCGGATCGCCGGCAACGCGTCGCGAGTGAACACCACCCGCCCATAGCCGACACTGGCCAATAATCGCATCGCTTCGGCGCGGTCCAGTTCGATGACCTCGCGTGGCATTCCGACGGTGGCGCGAAAAGCGTTGCTCGACATTTGGTTAGACCTCGTCCCGGCTGGTGTTGGCGAGGGGGGTGACCAGACCGAGGTTGCCGTCATAGCGCGGATACAGCAGCTGGCCGCGACCGGTGGCTGGATCGGTGAAGAACAGGAATTGCAAGCTGTGCTCACGCAGCCGGGCGACCGCGGCGTCTTCGGGAAGAGTCGGTGTCGGACGAGAGTTCACGACCAGCGGTACCGGTGGTACCCCGGTCGGCGGCAACGATGACCATCCGGGCGGGCACATGCGGTATTGGCGGGCCAGCCGCAGCCCTGACGGCCCGGCGCGATACACCACCGCGTCTTCACCGGTTTCGGCGTCGGTGAACAGGTGCACGTCATAGTCCATCGCATCCATCGCAGCCACCGCTTCCATCGGGCTGCCGTGCAGTAGCCTGACCGCCTTGCGGCGGACGATCACCGCGTCGGCGGACGCGGTCAACGTCCTGCGGGTCCGATCCGGCCAGGGCCGCGGGCGCCACGGCGCCCACACCCGCACGATCTGGCGATCCAGCCGCGCCAGCGCCGACAAAAGATCATCGCGGCCGTCGGTAACCGCCTGCACTCGTGTCGGGGTAGCGCGTACCTGCAGATTCACCTGCACCAGCATCGGCCCCTGGGCACAGTTCGCAGCGGCAAGCCGCACCCGAGCACCGCCGGTGATCCCCCGATGCTCCAATACGTGGCCCACTGCACGCGCCGCCCGTTCGGTCTGCGACGCGGCAACCCAGCCACCGGAAACTACGGCGACGTCGGGAAACTCCCGGGCTATCGACGGCTCGGCGCACACCACGAGGCAACCCCACTCTCTTTTGGTCCTTGCCCCCGAGAGGACAGGTCCGGGCTAAAGCTTTTACTGGCCGCACGCGCGTCGCGTAGAGTCCAAAGTCCCGATGTCAGCTATGTCGTTGCTCACACCTCACCCGCGCGGGTAAACGCCTGCTCGGCGCCGAACCTGCCAAGCAAGGCTCATTTCGATCATTTGCCACGATTACGTCGGGTTCCCGCACGTTTGCCGACGGTGTCGGCGCCCATGACCGATTGGGCGTCGACGATTCCGGCGCTGACCTTTTCCCAAACACGTTCTCAGACCCGTCGGCTCCCGTCGCGGCAGCATACGGTGTAGGCGTGCGCAGCATCTGGAAGTGGCTCGGGTTGGCCGGTGCGGTCGGGGTCACCGCCGGGGGAGTGCTAGTGGTCCGCGATCAACGGCGGCGCAAGGCCTACACCCCAGACGAGATCCGGGCGCGCCTGCATCAGCGCCTCGCCGAATCGGGCAGCAACGCTTAGGGCACCTCCACCGCGTAGAGACGATGAGTACCGGCGAAACCCTTCAACTCGGCGTCGCGGCCGGCGTCGACGGTGATGTCCTCACACTCGGCAACCGCGTCCCGGACGGGCTCGCTGATGAGGATCTGGGCGCCGTCGGCGGCCGCCGCAACTCGTGCGGCCATCGCGACGTTGCGGCCGAACAGGTCATCACCGCGGCGCACCGAGCGGCCCATGTGAATGCCGATCCGAACCCGAATCGCATGTGGCTGCCGTCTGTTTCGACTCCGGAGTGCCCGCTGGATGCCGATCGCGCAGCGCACCGCCTGCTCAGGTTGCGCGAATGCGACCATGAAGCCGTCGCCCTGGCTTTTCACCACGTGCCCGGCGTGTTCGCTGACCTTGCGGTGGACCATCTCGTCATGGTGGGCGATCAGTCTGACCCAGGCTCGGTCGCCGATCCTTTCGTTGAGTGCGGTGGAGTCCTCGATGTCGGTGAACAGGATCACCACCCTGCCGTCTGGTGTGATCCGGGCCAGGTCAGGTCTCTCGACCTCGGCCCAGTCGGCGAGGTCCTCGATCGAACTGCGCACCGCTGCGCCCAGGCCCTTTCTGCGGACCAGGTTCGCGGTCTGCCACACCGTCTTGACGGCTTCGCGGGCGCCGGGCGGCAGCAGGCTTCGGCTGGCGACCCGATGCTGCAGGGCATCGGCCTCAGCACGAGCGCGCCGCAATCGTAGCGATACGACGCCCAGCGCCGCCGCTTCGGCCACCGCGATGCCGGCCAGCACGTAGACCGCGATCATCGGGGTCGCTGTCAACGTTGCCCATGCAACCATGGGCAGCATCTTTCCGTATCCCGTTGAGATTGCAGCCAAGGCTGTGTGTACGGCCCGATCGACGACCGTGGACGCAATCTCAGTGAGGCTCACCGGTCGGTACGCGCTCAGCGGGAGACGAACTCCACGACGGCCGCGCTGAAGGCGTCGTTGTCGTCGCCGGCGGCGGTGTGCCCGGCTTCGGACAGTTCGACGAACTCCGCGCCCGGAACCTTGGCCAGAAAATCCCGGACGCCTTCGGTGCTCACCACGTCCGACAACTTGCCGCGGATCAGCAGGATCGGGATCTTCAGCGTGACAGCGGCGGCCTCGAGTTTCGTGGTGCGCAGCGCGGGGTCGTCGCCGGGTCTGGTCATCAACGCCGGATCCCAGTGCCAGTACCAGCGGCCGTCGCGCAGGCGCAGGTTCTTTCTCAAACCGTCCGGGCTGCGCGGTTTCGTCCGGTGCGGCAGGTAGGCCGCGACTGCGTCGGCGGCATGCGCGAGCGAGTCGAAGCCGTCGACGTGGGCGGACA
>NZ_JBYCLE010000594.1:0-1830 GCF_057473765.1 Mycobacterium sp. TH-M106
GCGGAATCGCCTCCACGCGACCAAAGATGTCGCCGGCGTCGACGTTGTTCAGGTAGACCGTGGACAGCGAGCACGATCCCAGCAGCACGGTCGTCACACCGTGCCTCAGCGACTCGGAAAGCGCTGGCTCGCAGAGTGTTTCGATGTCGTAATGGGTGTGGATGTCAATGATGCCGGGTATCACCCACTGGCCGGTGGCGTCGACGACGTCGGCGCCCGCCGCCTCCAGCGGTCCGGCCGTGACGGTGGCGACGCGGCCGTCGCGCAGACCGATGTTCCGCAGAGCCGACGGCGCACCCGTTCCATCGAACCAGCGGCCGTTGAGGATCACCGTGTCGTACCTCATAATTCGGCCTCCCTGCCGGGCCCCGCGCTTGCGCCTCCAGGTTTCGGTGATCATACATACCGACGACAGTGCCTACCGAGATGGCTCGTGATGCGACGGGACGCACACGCGCCGCGCGTTCCGGAGCCGAGCCCGGACCCGTCAGCGCTATGATCCGCCTGTGGGGATGACCGAACCCCAGACCGCCCTTCGCTGAGCATGGGTAGCCACGGTTGGGCGGGAGACGCGCCCGCCTCCGACGAGGAAGCGATCGAGCGCATCCTCGACGCCGCCGACGCGATCATCGACGAGCGCGGCTCGGCGATGCGCATCGCCGACGTGGCCCGGGCGCTCGGGGTGACACGGCAGACCGTCTACCGTTACTTCCCCGGTACGCAGGCGTTGCTGGTGGCTTCCGCGATGCGGTCGGCCGATGGGTTCCTCGACCGTGCGGCGGCTCACCGCGAGGGGTTCACCGACCCGATCGCGGCGGTCACAGAAGGGGTGGCCTTCGCGGTCGAACAGCTGTCCTGTGACAAGCAGCTCGAATTCGTGCTCAATCAGCGCCATCGCGACGGGCGGAAGGTCTCGATAATGTCGGATTCCGCCCTGGCCTTCGGTCATTCGATGCTGCATCGCTTCGACATCGATTGGGAGCGAAACGGTTTCGACGAAGTGGCGTAGGACGAGCTGAACGAGTTCTGCCTTCTTTCTCGAGCGCTGGAAGTCCCCCATGAGGAGATCGACGAATGCCTCATCGCGGGTGACGCCTATCGGCTCGAATCGCTGGAATCGCCCATCTGCAGCGACAGTTCAGGCAAGCCCCGCGTGGTGGCCGACGCTGTCGGCCGCGTCGATCCTCAGATCGACCACATCACGAACAGGGAAGCGGTCCGCGCCCTGGTGAGTGGGCTTCCCCGACGCCAACGCGAGGTCCTGCACATGCGTTTTTCCGAATCGATGACGCACAGCCAGATCGCCGAACGGATCGGCGTCTCGCAGATGCAGGTCTCACGCATCCTCGCCAGCACCCTGCAGTGCCTGCGCGACCAGTTGGAGTAGCGCCGCGCCCTTTCCGCACCGCCCGGTTTCCCGACGATGTACTGTCCGATTCGGCACTCGAACCGGTTTGCTTCGCCAGATGCAGCCCGGGCAGGAGCCGGGAAGGGGCGCATGTGATGAGGATTTCTCCGGTGGCGGCGGCGAGTGTGGCCGTGGCGGCGGTGCTGGTGGTGGCCACGAGCGGCTGCGGTACCCATTCGACGACGTCGACCCCGAAATCCGGTTCCGCCACCTCGGCCCGGAGCAGCCGTGGCCCCGAACCGACCTCGGCGACGCCGGTAGGGCCCGGCGAATATGCGGGGTTGCTGATCAAGGCCACCGACATCCATGCACCGGTGACGTTCATCGGCAGTCCGCCGACGGAGAATCCGAACGGCCAGCCGGGTGTGGCAACAACATTTCGCGACGAAGACGGCAGTCACCTGATCAAGGACACCATTCGG
>NZ_JBYCLE010000595.1:0-16303 GCF_057473765.1 Mycobacterium sp. TH-M106
CCGGGCTGGTGGCCGAGGTGGACCGCGGTACGTGGACGCCCGCGCCGGTGTTCGCGATGATCGGACAGCGTGGCCGGGTGAGCCGGGCCGAGATGGAAAAAACGTTCAATCTGGGCGTCGGCATGATCGCCATCGTCGCACCGGAGGACACCGACCGGGCGTTGGCCATCCTGACCGCCCGACACCTGAACTGCTGGCCGCTCGGAACGGTAACCAAGGCCGAGAAGGCCGAGAAAGCCGCGAAGGCCGGGAAGGCCGGGAAGGCCGGGAAGGACGGCAAGCACGGAGTCCGCGCGAAGCTCGTCGGGCAGCACCCGAGGTTTTGACGGCTGAGAGCTCAGCGACGCCGGTCGTCGTCGCGGGGCCAAAAGTCGTCAGAGAACCGGTCCTGTGGATCCCTGCCGTCGAGTGGGTTAGGATCACTGGCTTCGCTGATTTCAGACCCGGAAAGCTCGCGCTGAAGTCGCTCGAAGTCAGTCCGCGGGGAGCTGTACTTCAGTTCTCGAGCAACCTTGGTCTGCTTCGCCTTAGCCCGGCCGCGGCCCATGGGGGAACCCCCTCGCGCAATAACGGAGCGGCCCAACGTGCAGGCGGCTCCGATCTGTGTGTCGTTATTATCCTGGCGACAGTTTACCGTGCCTTGTCCGGTAGTTGTTGACCTGCCCGGCTCACCCGGCGGGCAGCGTCATCACCCAATCCGGGCGATCTTGTCGATCTTGTGGTCCATCAGTCGAGTCAACGCCGGTGCAGCGAGGGACGCGACCCGGCCGAGCAGCGCTATCCGAGCGTCTGGATAAATTGCGAACCGCCGCCGATTGATGCCGCGAATGACGGCCCTTGCCACTTGCGCCGCGGAGATCGGTGTGACGGTGCCGCTGATGGCCGCCGTCTCCTCGGGCTTGTAACGTGTCTCCTCCGCCAACTGCGGTGTGTCCACGTCCGATGGGAACACACAGCCTACGTAGACCCCGTGCGGCCGCAACTCCCCGCGCAGTGCCTCCATCAACCCCCGGACCGCGAACTTGGCCGGCGCGTAAGCGGTGTAGCCGTAGATCCCCAGCAGCGCGGCAGCCGACGAGACGGCGACGATCGCACCGCTGCGGCGAGCGACCATGCCGGGAACGACAGTTCGGATGGCGTGCAGGGTGCCGAAGTAGTCGACCTCGATCATGGTGCGGAAGACATCGTCATCGAGTTCTGAAAATCTGCCGGGCCGCGCCTGTCCCGCCGAGGTCACCAGGATGTCACAGGGCCCCTGCCGGGATTCCAGCCGCGCGATCGCGGCCGCGAGCGCCGCAGCGTCGGCGACGTCGGCGGACGCAGTCGCCGCACCCGGCAGCATCCGAGCCGCCTCCTCCAGACCGCCCTGGCGGCGTGCGATGAGCGAAACCCGAGCGCCTTCTGCTGTCAGCGCCGACGCGCAGGCCAGCCCGATGCCGCTCGAGCCGCCGGTGACGATCGCGTGCCGACCCGCTAACCAGCATCGCTCGTTCGGCTGCACCGCGTTCTGGTTGGGAGGCTTCATGTCCGACGGGCTACGCCGCGTAACCGGTTCACGGCGGCCCGGCCCGGAGGGACCGCGTCGGGCGGCGGCATCGAATCGGGGTCAATCACCGCGGCGACAGCACCCTCGGCCCCCGTGACCAAGGAGGTGTCGGCCGGTAGCCCACGTTTGAGCAACGCCAGTGCGATCGGGCCCAACTCCATGTGATCGACGACGGTTCCGAGCCGGCCCACCGGGCGGCGATCGGACACGATCGGGTCACCGGGCGACGGGCGGTCCACCGAACCGTCCAGATGCAGCAGCACCAGCATCCGTGGCGGCTTACCCAGGTTCGCCACCCGGGCGACGGTCTCCTGCCCGCTGTAGCAGCCCTTGTTCAGGTGTACCGCTCCGATCCCGGGGCCGCCGATCCAGTTCATCTCGTGCGGGATGCTGCGATCATCGGTATCCACGCCCAACCTCGGACGTCGGGCCACGACCCGGTTGGCCTCATAGGCCCACACCCCGGCCGGCCGCACCCGGGCCTGCGCCAGCCGTCGCCGCCAGTCGGCTGCCGCGGCGCGTGGCACCAGCAGGTCCAGCTCGATCTGGCCGTCGCGTTCTCCGGGTGTCCGGCGTACAAACCCGGCATCGGATGCCGGGATCGGCAGTGCCGTTGCCGGTCCGGGCAGAGCTTCTAACCCCAGCACGTCGAGCACCGGCGGATCGCCCAGCCGCGGCCCGAGCAGCGACAGCACCGCCAAGTCGGCGACGTCTATCTTCACGTCCGCCCAAAACACCATCTTGTGGAGATGGTCCAAAAGCGGCCCGCCTCGCGCGGGTTCCGTGTCGACGTATGTGGTACCGGCCAACTCGGTTTGCAGCCAGTGGTTTTGGATATGACCCTTAGCGTCCAGGGTCAGGTTCTCTGTGCTGGCACCTTCGGCGAGTTCGCTGACGTGCTGAGTGCAGATGCTGTGCAGCCACGTCTTCCGGTCGGGCCCGGTCAAGACGAGCACCGCCCGGTGTGAGCGATCCACCAGCACCGCGTCGGTTTCCGCGGCGCGTTGCTCGCCGAACGGATCGCCGTAATGCCAGCTGGCGCCCGCGTCGGGGCCGGGATCTGGAGCGGGGACAGCAGGCACAGGTCAACTCTACGGAGCCATTACGCTCAGGGGCCATGATCGCTGAGAACGGCGTGACCATCGTCACGCTCGACGGCGAGCTGGTTGCGCCCACAACCCCGCTGCTGCACGCCGACGATCTCGCTGTGCTTCGCGGTGACGGAGTCTTCGAGACCCTTTTGGTCCGCGACGGCGCGGCATGCCTGCTCGATGCGCATCTACTGCGGCTGTCCCACTCCGCCGAGCTGATGGACCTGCCCGCACCTGATCTGTCTGCGTGGCGTTGTGCGGTCGATCTGGCGGTGCAGCGGTGGACGTCTGGCGCCACGGTCGAGGGGGCGCTGCGGTTGGTCTACAGCCGCGGAAGGGAAAGCGGCTCGGGGCCGACCGGATACGCGATGATCACGCCGGTCCCGGATCGCGTCGCCGCGGCGCGCAGCGACGGGGTAGCGGTGGTGACCCTGAACCGCGGCCTGCCGGCCACTGGAGCCGATACCATGCCCTGGCTGCTGACCGGGGCGAAGACCCTGTCATATGCGGTCAACATGGCCGCCCTGCGGCACGCCGCCCGGCAGGGCGCCGACGACGTTATCTTCGTCAGCTCCGACGGCTACATCCTGGAGGGCCCGCGCTCGACGGTGGTGATCGCGCTCGACCCTGGCGATCCCGGTATCCCGGGAAACCGGTGCCTGCTCACCCCGCCGCCGACGCACCGAATCCTGCACGGGACCACCCAGCAGGCGCTCTTCGAGGTGGCCCGGGCCAAAGGCTACTACTGCGATTACCGCCCGCTGCGGCAGGCAGATCTCCTTGCTGCCCAGGATATTTGGTTGATGTCGAGTATCACGTTGGCAGCTCGGGTGCACACTCTCGACGGCCGGGTGCTTCCGCCGGGTGGGCTGCACGCAGAGGTTGCCGGGCTGGTTGGTGCGGCCATTGGCAGACACGGAAAGCGGGCCTAGCGGTGACCTAGCGGCCGCCTAGCCGGCGAAGCGAGACAGCCGTGCTGACAGATGCGGCACCAGCCCGCCGTCGGCGTCCACCCGTTCCTCGACATAGGCCAAATCGCCGTCCTCGACGATGCCGTAGAGCCGCTTGGCGGCGCCGACTAGCGCCCCGGATCTGCTGCGCGCCAGCGCATCGGTGGTCAGTTCCCACGACGTCGCGGTGCGCGGGCGCCCGTAGAACAACTCCACGTAGCCGGCTGAATGAGCCAGCAGCAACTCGATGGCCTGCGACTCCGCCGGATCAGCGGGGTCGGCAGGATCACAGACGAACCGCCAGAAGCCGGTTTCGCGCAGCGTCGGCTCCTGGTACTCACCGGCATCGGTCAACCGCCAGGATCGCGCCTCCCAGTTCAGGTAGTCACCGCCGTCGTGCGATACCACGATCTGCTGGCCGAACCGGTAGTCACCGTCCGCGCCGCGACCATTGCCGGTACCACGCCACACCCCGACCAACGGCAGCAACGCCAGCAATGCATCGTGGAGGTTCGCTCCCTCGCGCAGGTTCGCGGTGTCGGGGGGGATAGGGAGGTCATCGAAGGCCGGGATGTTGCGCGACCCGGTGACCTTGGCCCGCTCCGCGGCCGCGGCCACCGCATGATCACCGGTGCCGGCCGGACCTGGGGTTGCGCCGGTCACCACTCGTCGGTGATTAGCCGATACAGCGTGTACAGCGCGAACCAGGTGATGGCCACGACCGCCGCCACGAGCATGATCTCGAAGAACAGCACCACGGCGATGAGTCTAGTGCAGTCCGTTGAGGCGATTGTGACGTCGACCTGGTGGATTCCCGCGCCGCGAGAGGGAAATTCTGTGGCGCTGCTCATTGCAGTCATGACTGCCTGAACTCGTCGAGGGTGATCGTCACTGCCTCGGTGATCCCTTCGATGATGACATCCGAACCGCGGGCACCTTGGCTGGTCGGGATCACCCCGAACGGTAGCTTTTGCCGCGGCAGGCTGCCGGCGAACGCCGCCAGCACCGCGCCCCGCCGGTCGTCGGGAACCTGCTGGTCGGCGGTGCCCGGCCCGGTAAGAACGCCGGTAGGGGTGAACACCAGCGTGGTGTGGTCGGCTCCGGCGATGGACAGGTCTACCGAGACGCTAACCCGTTTGTGGAATCTCGCCGATCTGGGTGTGCCGGTGAACACCAAGCCGCGACTGCCCGAGATGCCGGATTCGGTGGTGCCGCCGGTGGCGTCGTTGGTTTCGGCGGGCGGTGCCTCCACCATCAGATCAGGGATGCCCAGATAGCGGCCTAAGTGTACGCAATCGATGATGATACGGCTCTCCAGCTTGCCGACCGGAATCTTCGCATCCGGCCTGACCAGCCAGGACGCATCGGTCAGGCCGATGGAGTGCATCGTGGTTTCCAGTGTGGCCTTGCCAACCAGAGACTGGTCGACCGCGCCGGCCTTGATCTCCAGCTCGTCGTAGTGGTCCCGCACCGCCTGCGGGATGAACGGGAATCCCAGGATGGCGACAAATGGGTCCGACCCCAGGTCGGCAGCGTGGCGTACCGTGCGAGACAGTCGGTACTCTGCGTAGACACAGGCCCCGAAATCGATTCCGACGGCAGCGATGAGGAGGACCGCCAGCACGGCGGCTGTGCCGATCAGTGTTCTGCGCACCCGCACATTCTGGACTACTGCACCTGCAGGTCGTCTGGCTGCATGCCGAAAGGGCAGGTCGCACGCTATTCTTTGGTTGTCCGTCAGATTCAGGTGGGCATCGGCAGATACTCGTAAGCCTGGGATCAGGCCCAAGCAAGACCAGACCAGACCAGCCAGACCAGGCCAGACCAGGAGAGTCTTTACCCACGACATCGGAGGGCCGTGTTGGAGCTGCTGCTGTTGACCGCCGACTCGCACCCCGAGTCGGTGCTGCCGTCGCTGTCGTTGCTGGCCCACACCGTGCGGCCCGCGCCGATGGAGGTCTCCTCGCTGTTGGAGGCTGGGTCCGCCGAGGTTGCGATCGTCGATGCGCGCACGGATCTGGTCGCCGCGCGTGGACTGTGCCGTTTGTTGAGCGCCACCGCCAGTTCGGCGCCGGTGATGGCGGTGGTGACCGAGGGCGGTTTGGTCGCGGTCAACGCGGAGTGGGGGCTTGACGACATCGTGCTGCCCGGTACCGGGCCCGCCGAAGTCGACGCGCGGCTGCGGTTGCTGACCGGACGTCGGGGCGGACCGACCGCCGAGGATGCGGGCCAGATCACCATCGGCGAGCTGTTAATCGATGAGGGTACCTACACCGCCCGGCTGCGTGGCCGCCCACTGGGTTTGACCTACAAGGAGTTCGAACTGCTGAAATACCTCGCACAGCACGTCGACCGGGTGTTCACCCGGGCGCAGCTGCTGCAGGAGGTCTGGGGATACGACTATTTCGGTGGCACCCGCACGGTCGACGTGCACATACGACGGCTGCGCGCCAAGCTCGGGCCGGAGTACGAATCCATGATCGGCACGGTCCGAAACGTCGGGTACAAGGCGGTACGGCCGGGGCGGCATCGACCCGCTCCGCCCGACGCGGACCTGGACGATTTTGACAACGGAGCCGATGATGTGCCGGCGGATTCTGAAAGCTCAGCTGACCCGCTGGCCGATCCGCTGGCCAGTCAGTGACTTTGCCCAACTGGCGCACCGAGCTCTGCGATGGTGAACAGCAGCGGGTGCGTGAATTGGTCGCGGCCGCACGTGAATTCGACGGCATTGCCCCGGTCGGCGAGCAGGTGCTGTCCCAGCTCACCGGTCGGCGCGCCATGCACCTGCTCGTCACCGACGCCACTGTGCTCACCGGGCTTGCCGGCTACCTCAGCCTGACCCCACCGGACGACAGCGCACCGCCGGTGGCCGAGCTGGTGGTACACCCACGGGCGCGCCGTCGTGGCATCGGTGCCGCGATGGCGCGTGCTGCGCTGGCGGAGACCAGCGATCACAGCCGGTTCTGGGCGCACGGCACGCAGGAAGCGGCCCGTGCGACCGCCGCGGCTCTGGGTCTGGTCTCGGTTCGCGAATTGCTGCAGATGCGACGTTCGCTGCGCAACGTGCCCGAACCGTCGATCCCCGACGGGGTGCGGATCCGCACCTATGCCGGCACCGGCGACGACGCCGAGTTGTTGCGGGTCAACAATGCCGCCTTCGCCTGGCATCCCGAGCAGGGCGGTTGGACGGCTGCCGATCTGGCTGAGCGTCGACGTGAGCCGTGGTTCGATCCGCAGGGCTTGTTCCTGGCGTACCGGGTCTGCCCTGCCTCCCCGGCCTCTCCTGCCTCCCCTGCCTCCCCGGTCTCCCCGGCAGGTGTCGAGACGCTGTTGGGTTTTCACTGGACCAAGGTCCATCTGGACCAGCCGGGGCTGGGCGAGGTCTACATCGTCTGCGTCGACCCGGCTGCGCAGGGCCGTGGCCTGGGCCGTGCGTTGACGTCGGTCGGAGTCGCCGCGCTGGCGCGGCGCCTAGCCGGTTCTGAAGCTGCCCCCGTGCCTGCCGGCGTGCAGCCCACCGTGCTGCTCTACGTCGAGGCGGATAATGCCGCCGCGGTGCGTACCTATCAGCGGTTGGGCTTTACCGTGCACAGCGTCGACACCGCGTACGGTGTCGACCCAGCTCGACACACTAGTTGATGCGGGGTCGGCGCCGCGTCGCGCTACCATCGCTGGGTCTGACGTGTTCACCGTGCGTTCATGCGCCCCGTGGCGCTCTACCACCGCCGGGTGATAGCAAAGTCGGAAAGCGAGAACAGGTGAAGCTCAACACCGTCGGTAGGGCTGCCAGCTGTTGCGGCGTGGGTGGTCGTTAGTTGTCGGTGGTGTGCTGTAGGAACAGAAGCATGAATCTGGCGGCGTGGGGTGAGCGTAATGGTGTGGCGCGGGTGATGGCGTATCGGTGGTTTCGTGGCGGGCTGTTGCCGGTGCCGGCCCGCAAGGTTGGGCGACTGATTCTTGTCGACGAGCCCGTCGGGGCGCGGGCCCGGCGAGGGCGGACGGCGGTGTGTGCGCGGGTGTCGTCGGCTGATCAGAAATCGGATCTGGATCGGCAGGTAGCGCGTGTGACCTGGTGGGCGACGGCTGCGCAGATCCCTGTCGGCAAGGTCGTTGCCGAAGTCGGGTCAGCGTTGAACGGGCACCGCCGCAAGTTCCTTGCGCTGCTGCATGACCCGGCGGTGACGCGGATCGTGGTGGAGCACCGGGACCGGTTTTGCCGGTTCGGCTCTGAGTACGTCGAGGCCGTGCTGGCCGCTCAGGGCCGTGAGCTGGTCGTGGTGGATTCAGCCGAGGTCGATGACGACCTGGTGCGCGATATGACCGAGATTTTGACCTCGATGTGTGCGCGGTTGTATGGCAAACGCGCTGCGGCCAACCGTGCTCAGCGTGCCATCGCTGCGGCGGCCGGCATCGGGCAACACGAGGCTGCGTGATGGCGCGTTTCGAGGTTCCCGACGGGTGGTGTGTGCAGGTGTTCCGGTTCACGCTGGACCCGACCGAGGAGCAGGCCCGCGCATTGGCGCGGCATTTCGGGGCGCGGCGCAAGGCTTACAACTGGACTGTGGCCACCCTGAAAGCCGACATCGCGGCGTGGCATGCCGCCGGGGCGGAGACGGCCAAGCCGTCGCTGCCGGTGCTGCGCAAACGCTGGAACAGCGTCAAAGACCAGGTGTGTGTCAACGCCGAGACCGGGCAGGTGTGGTGGAGTGAGTGCTCGAAGGAGGCCTACGCCGATGGCATCGCCGGCGCGGTGGACGCCTACTGGAACTGGCAGCAGAGCCGCGCCGGCACACGTGTCGGTAGGCGAGTGGGTTTCCCGCGGTTGAAGAAGAAGGGCCGCGACGCTGACCGGGTGTGCTTCACCACCGGTGCGATGCGGGTGGAACCCGACCGCCGGCACCTCACGTTGCCGGTGATCGGCCGTGTTCGCATGTATGAGAACACCCGTATCGAGCGGTTGATCTCCAAAGGCCGGGCGCGGGTGCTGGGCATCAGTGTGCGTCGCAACGGTACTCGGCTGGACGCGAGTGTGCGGGTGCTGGTGCGTCGCCCCCAACAACCTCGCGTGGCACTTCCTGGGTCGCGGGTCGGTGTCGACGTGGGGGTGCGTCGGCTGGCCACCGTCGCCGACGCCGCCGGGAATATCATTGAGCGAGTGCCGAATCCGCGCCCGCTTGATTCTGCGTTGCGGGAGCTTCGGCACGTTTCCCGTGCCCGGTCGCGCTGCGTGAAAGGCTCACGGCGCTACCGTGAGCGCACCACCGAGATGTCTCGGCAGCATCGCCGGGTCAACGATGTCCGCACCCACCACCTGCACGTCCTGACCACACGATTGGCCAAAACCCACGGCCGCATCGTTGTCGAGGGATTGGACGCGGCAGGGATGCTGCGACAAAAAGGGTTGCCGGGGGCTCGCGCCTGCCGGCGCGGGCTGTCCGATGCCGCGTTGGGCGCATCGCGTCGGCACCTGTCCTACAAGACAGGCTGGTACGGGTCGCAACTGGTGGTCGCCGACCGGTGGTTCCCATCGTCGAAAATGTGCCACCTTTGCGGGCATGTGCAAGACATCGGATGGGACGAAAAGTGGGCCTGTGACCCCACTGACGGTGGTTGCGGGGCAGTCCACCAACGCGACGACTGCGCCGCGATCAACCTCGCACGCTACGAGGACACCAATAGCGTCGTCGGCCCAGTTGGGGCCGCCGTCAAGCGTGGAGCCGACCGTAAGACCCGGCCGAGCCGGGCAGGTGGCCGTGAAGCGCGGAAGGGAGGCAGCCGCACGGCTGCCGAACAACCCCGAGACGGGGTGCAAGTCGCATGATCACTAAAGATCACTCACTTGCAACGGCGTTGTTTGCCTTGTTCGTTGTGGCCGTCGTTGCGCCGACCGCGTGCGGCAGTGACGACAACACCGGCGGGGTCCCGGCAGCCGCGCCGGGGTCGGTCGATTGCTCAGGCAAGGACGACCTGACAGCCGAGGGCTCGACGTCGCAGCAGAACGCGATCGCGTTGTTCAACCATACCTGGGGAAAGCTGTGCCCGGGCAAGAACCTGTCGTACAACCCCACCGGATCGGGTGCCGGACGCGAGCAGTTCATCGCCGGGCACGTCGACTTCGCCGGATCGGACTCGCCGTTGAGTGCCGAGCAGGTCGCGGCGTCGGCCAAGCGATGCGACGGTAACCCGGCGTGGCATCTGCCCCTGGTCTTCGGGCCGGTCGTGTTGACCTACCACCTCGACGGCGTAGACACCCTGGTGCTCAACGGTGACGTGCTGGCCAGGATCTTCAGCGGTGCCATCACCACCTGGAACGATCCGGCGATCACCACGCTCAATCCCCATGCGGCACTGCCCGACGCGAAGATCACGCCGATCTACCGGTCGGATTCCTCAGGCACTACGGACAACTTTCAGCAATACCTGATCGCCACCGCTCCACAGAGCTGGACCAGGGGCGCGGGCAGTGAGTTCCAGGGAGGTGTCGGCGAGGGTGCGCAGAAGTCAGCCGGGGTGGTCCAGGCGGTGCGGACCACACCGGGGGCAATCGGATACGTCGAGAAGGGCTTCGTCGATCAAGCGGCTATGCGGTTCGCGCAGATCGACTCGGGCAGCGGCGCGGTCCCGGTGACCGACGGCGCGGCCCGTACCGCGATCGAACACACCAGGTTTGCCGCCGGGGACGGCAACGATCTTCGGCTGGATCTGAACTCGCTCTACGCCACCGAGGCGGCCGGAGCATACCCGCTGGTGTTGGTGACCTACGAGATCGTCTGCTCGAAGGGTTACGACTCAGGTACCTCGGCAGCCGTCAGGTCGTTTCTGACTGTGGCCGTCGACTATGGCCAAGACAACCTGTCGGCGGCCGGATACGTTGCGTTGCCGGACAGGTTCAAGCAGCGCCTGATTGGCGCGATCGATGCGATCGGGTAGGCCTCGGTGACGGCTGCAGACCGACCGCGGAAGGCCGGAAACCAGATCGGGGATCGGATATTCCGGGTGCTGGCGCAAAGTTCCGGGTTACTGATCGTCGTCTTGAATGCGGCAATCGGTGCGTTCCTGCTGTTGCGTGCGATACCGGCGCTACGGCGCAACCGAGAGAACTTCTTCTCCTTCGGCGGCAACTGGGTCACCACCGACACCTCGGCGATGCACTTCGGTATCTCGGAGATGCTGCGGGTGACGGTGTTCGTGTCCCTGTTCGCGCTCATCCTAGCCATGCCGGTGTCACTGGGCGTTGCGGTCTATCTGACCGCATACGCGCCGCGGGGAGTCGTCCGGCCGCTGGCTTTGATGGTCGATCTGCTCGCCGGAGTGCCGTCGATCATCTATGGCGCCTGGGGGCTGTATGTGCTGGCACCGCAGCTGCAGCCGATTGCGACCTGGCTGAACGGACATCTGGGGTGGTTTTTCCTGTTTGCCACCGGCAACGTGTCGGTGGGTGGTGGCGGTACCGTCTTCACCGGTGGGATCGTGCTGGCGGTGATGATCCTGCCGATCATCACCGCGGTCACCCGCGAAGTGCTGGCGCAAACCCCGCACGGCGAGGTCGAAGCGGCGCTGGCGCTGGGTGCCACTCGGTGGGAGGTGGTCACAATGGCGGTGCTGCCGTTCGGGCGATCTGGATATGTCAGCGCCGCGATACTGGGTCTGGGGCGCGCGCTCGGCGAGACGGTGGCGCTGCTGATCATCCTGCGCGCTACCCAAAAGGCATTCGGCTGGTCGTTGTTCGACGGCGGATCGACTTTCGCCACCAAGATCGCGGCCACCGCGTCGGAGTTCAATGACCAGTACAAGGCCGGAGCCTATATCGCCGCCGGGCTGGTGCTGTTCGTGCTGACCCTGGTGGTCAACGCGCTGGCCCGAACCGCCATCCGCGGGAAGGTGGGCAGCGCCGGACGGGGCAACCGATGACGTCACTGCTAGACCGCCCGCTCAAGGCGCGGACGTTGTCAGGTGTCAACCTGCGCCGCCGCGCCGCGGACAACACCGCGACCGTGCTGGCGACGCTGTCGATGGCGATTGCGTTGGTGCCGTTGGCTTGGGTGCTGTACACGGTGACGGTGCACGGGTTCGGCGTGGTTCGCTCCAGCACGTGGTGGACGCATTCGCAAGCCGGGATGACCGCGTTCGTGGCCGGCGGCGGCGCCTACCACGCGATCGTCGGCACGGTGCTGCAGGCCGTGGTGTGCGCCGCGATCTCGATCCCGATCGGTGTTTTCGTGGCGATCTACCTGATCGAGTACGGTGCCGGGACTCGGCTTCCCAAATTCGCCAGCTTCATGGTGGACATCCTCACCGGGGTCCCGTCGATCGTGGCGGCGTTGTTCATCTACGCAATGTGGGTGGGGACACTGGGTTTCCACCGCTCGGGTTTCGCGGTGTCGCTGTCGCTGGTGCTGCTGATGATCCCAGTGATTGAGCGGGCGACCGAGGAGATGTTCCGGATCGTTCCGATGGACCTGCGTGAAGCGAGCTACGCACTCGGCGTGCCGAAATGGAAAACCATCACCAGGATCGTGATTCCGACGGCGTTGCCCGGGATCATCACCGGAATCATGTTGGCGCTGGCGCGGGTGATGGGCGAGACGGCTCCGCTGCTGGTCCTGGTCGGCTACTCGCAGGCCATGAACTTCGACATGTTTCACGGCTTCATGGGGTCGTTGCCCGGGATGATGTACGACCAGACATCGGCGGGTGCGGGCACCAGTGCGGTGCCCACTGAGCGCCTCTGGGGCGCTGCATTGACGCTGATTCTGCTGATCGCGCTGCTCAACGTCGGGGCTCGGCTGGGCGCGCGGATCGTCGCGGCCGGGAAGTCCTAGAGGAGGTTCGCCGATGGCCAAGCGGCTCGACCTTGCCGACGTCAACATCTACTACGGGTCGTTCCACGTGGTCGCCAACGTGTCGCTGGCGGTTGCGCCGCGCAGCGTCACCGCGTTCATCGGGCCGTCGGGCTGCGGCAAGTCGACGGTGCTGCGCACGCTGAACCGGATGCACGAAGTCATTCCGGGTGCCCGGGTTGAGGGCTCGGTACTGCTCGACGGTGAGAACATCTACAGTCCCAGCATCGACCCGGTAGGGGTGCGTAAGGCGGTCGGCATGGTATTCGAACGCCCGAATCCGTTCCCCACCATGTCGATTCGCGACAACGTGGTGGCCGGGTTGAAATTGCAGGGAGTCCGCAACCGCCGGGTGCTCGACGAGGTCGCCGAATACTCGCTGCGCGGCGCCAACCTGTGGAATGAGGTCAAGGACCGGCTCGGCGAGCCGGGCGGCGGCCTCTCCGGCGGGCAGCAACAAAGGTTGTGCATCGCACGGGCGATCGCGGTGCAACCCGACGTGGTGCTGATGGACGAGCCGTGCTCGGCGCTGGACCCCATCTCGACGATGGCGATCGAAGAACTGATCGCACAACTCAAGCAGGACTACACCATCGTCATCGTCACGCACAACATGCAGCAGGCCGCCCGGGTGAGCGACCAGACGGCGTTTTTCAACATGGAGGGCATCGGAAAGCCGGGCCGGCTGGTGGAGATCGATGACACCAAGAAAATCTTCTCCAACCCGAGCCGCAAGGCCACCGAGGACTATATCTCCGGCCGGTTTGGCTGACCGCGCCAGCTACTTCGGCGAGGGAAGGGTGCCCTCGTCGGGGAACGTGCCGGTGGTCAGGAAGATAACCCGGCGGGCAACCTCTACGGCGTGGTCGGCGAAACGCTCGTAGAACCTGCCCAGCAGCGTCACATCGACCGCTGCGGCTACTCCGTGCCGCCATTCCCGATCCATCAGCACCGAGAACAGGTGCCGGTGTAGGTCGTCCATGGCGTCGTCTTCCTCACGGATCCTTGCGGCCTTGTCTGGATCACTCGACAGCAGCACCTCCTGGGCACTGTTACCTAATTCCACTGCAACCCTGCCCATCTCGGCAAAATATCCGTTGACCTCTTCGGGCAGGGCATGCTGTGGATGGCGCCGACGGGCGATCTTGGCGACGTGCAGGGCCAGTGCACCCATCCGGTCGATGTCGGCGACCATCTGGATGGCGCTGATGATGGCCCGCAGGTCCCCGGCGACCGGCGCCTGCAACGCCAGCAGCGCGAAGGCGCTCTCTTCGGCGCGAGCGCTCATCGTGGCGATCTGCTGGTGGTCGCTGATCACCTGCTCGGCCAGCACCAGATCGGCCTGCAACAGGGCCTGGGTGGCGCGCTCCATCGCGACGCCGGCTAGGCCGCACATCTCGCCGAGCCCCTCAGTCAAGCCGGCAAGTTGTTCCTGGTAGGCGCTGCGCATGCCTTCCAGACTAACCTCGGCGCCGGTACCGGGCTGGCAAGCGAGGGGCTGGTGATTCGCGCCGAAGGACCGGGTGGCAATCCCGATTCGCCGCTACTCGCAGCTGGTGTCGCCCGCGTTGGTCACGGTCAGGTCGTCGGGCAGCTTGGCCGGTGTACTGCTGGCGCCGTGGGTCAGATGCACACTGACCGACGAGCCGCTCGGTGCGGGCGTGCCGACCGAATGGAAATCCGGGCCGAGAACCACCCGTACCACCTCGCCCATTCCGGCCACACGCTGGATCGGCGGGCTAGCGAGTGCCGACGCGACGGTGGCGGCTGCCTGCTCGTTGCCCGGAGAGAACAACACCGTGGTCGACTCCAGCGAATCCGGGTAGTCGTCGGGTGTCATGACGTTGAAGCCCGTTCGTTCCAACTCGTCGGAGACGCTGGCCGCCAGTCCCGACTGGGCGGTGGCGTTCGAAACCCGCACGGTGACGTCGTCCGGTGTGGTCGTCACGGCCCGCACCTGTTCGTTGCGGCTCTCAGTGGACGGGCGGGGCGGGTTGGTGGGGTTGGCTGCGCTGGTCGGGGTCGGGTTGGCGACGCGGCCGTCCTCACCGGGCAGCGGATCGTCGTCGATGATGGCGTCGAACAGCGCCCGCATGTCGGCCATGCGGGGCGGCTCGTCGCCGTTCTCGTCGGTTTCACCGGTCGGCACGGTCACGAACGTGATATGGCCGGCGGAGACACCCCGCAACGACTGACCGAGCATGACCAGATCCTTGGTCCTGATGTTGTCGACGTGGCTGTCGCTGATGAACATGTTGACGACATTGTTGAGCTTCAGCGGCGAAAGGAACGTGTCCGTGGAGATCAGCGAGCGCAGCAGTGACGACAAGAACAGTTGCTGACGTTTGATCCGGCCGTAGTCGCCATTGAACTCGGTGCTGACGCTGCGGGCGCGCACGTAGTTCAACGCGGTCGCCCCGTTGATCACCTGGTGTCCCGGACGGTCGAGCACGGTGCCCAACTCGTAGTCGTACAGCGGAGTCGGGGTGCACACTTCCACGCCGCCGAGCGCGTCGACCATGTTGGCGAAGCCGACGAAGTCGACGGCCATGAACCGGTTGATGGACAGTCCGGACAGTTTTTGGATCTCTTTCACCAGGCACTTGGGTCCGCCGTACGAGTACGTCGAGTTCAGTTTCGTCTCGGTGTATCTCATGTTCGGCCCGTATGTCCCGGTGTCCTCGTCGTAGAGCGGTCCGTACTCACCGGTGTCGGGGTTCCAGGATTGGCAATACAGCGGCGTGACCGCCAGATCGCGCGGAAACGACACCACCACCACGCGTTTGCGGCTGGCCGGGATGTTGACCAGCATGATCGTGTCCGACCGTGCACCGCCGGCATCCTCGGTATCGCCGGCGCCGACGCTGCTGTTCGCGCCGGCGCGGGTGTCAGTGCCGACGATCAGGAAGTTCTCGTCGCCGTATTGGGCCCCTGGGTCGACGATGTCGTGCGAATGCGGGTCCAGCGCGCTGACCTGGCTGAGGTGGTTGTTCTTCGAGGCGCTCCACTGCCAGGCCCCGCCGGTCAGCGCCAGGGCCAGGACCGCCAGCAGCGCCGCCACCGTGCGTCCGGCCAGCAGCATCGAGCGTCGCGCGGGGGCAGGCTTCGTCGTCCTGGGGGCCGTCGTGGGGGTCGTCCTGGGCGCTGTCGTGGGGGCAACTGCGGCCGACCCGTCGACGTGCATCGGCCGCGCCTGCACACGCGTCGACAGCCGGGCGGTCTGCTCGACGCCGGTGTGCAGGCGGTGAATCCGATCGAGGTCGGGCAGCTCGGAGGTGTACGCCACGCGGGCGATGTCGTCGTATGGCCGCGGCTCCGGCTCGGCCGCGGGGTTTTCGGATTCTGGAGCGGCGCGATGATGGCCGGCGCCGTTGGGAACGTCGCCGCCGCGGACTCTGGCGACCAGCTCGGCGACGCTAAGTCCGCCCTCGGCGTGGTTGCCGGTTCCTGAGTGGCGGGAACGGGTGTGTGGGCGTTCCCACGGCGCGACCGCGACCCCGTGCGACGACCGGCTCATCGGCCACCGATCCCCGTGGGAACCAGGTGTGGACCAGCGGCCAGGAGTGGCGTTGTCGCCGTCACTCATGACTCATCTCCCAGTGCCTCCGAGTCTCGACGCCCGACGTGCGGATGTGCACGCCCGCGCAGCGGCGGTGGCTGCCGCACCTTTTCCAGGGAGCGCCTTCCGCGGGCGGTCGCGCCGCGCCTACCTGCGTTTTCCAGTCTGCTTGCCTGCCCCGCCTGGCGGCATCGGAGCGGGTTTGCCGCCGCCGCTGGGTCCGACAAGTTCAACAAGACCTTTATCGTACTGAGGCGTCCTGGAATATGCGATGTCGAGATCGTCTCGATTCAGCCACCGGAGTGCATGATGTC
>NZ_JBYCLE010000596.1:0-9411 GCF_057473765.1 Mycobacterium sp. TH-M106
TTCTGGGTGCCAGGGCCGGGGTCGACGGTGATCGTGTAGGTGGCGCCCGGGTCGACCCGCAGGTTGCTGTACTGGTCGTCGGGATTGGGGAAGACCAAGAATTCTTGTGGGTCGCTGGCGGGCGCAGACCATCCATACGGGGCCCAACCCAGAGCCGTGGAGTCGTTGGTGGCCGAGATCTGCGTAGCGAGCATCGTCAGCGCCATGTCCTGAACATACGTATCCAGCATCGGCAGCTGAGACGAGTCGATATACGGGTAGCCGCTGTCGGTGCCGGTGACGTGCTGCTCTGCGCCCAGCAGTTGGTCGATCACGGGTTGCAGCGCACTCGACGAGCCCGAGTCGGCAACCGCGCGCGGGCACATCATCGCCGCCGCCGCCAGCGCGCCGCCCATGACCGGTGATTTCATCCAGGGGGTCATAACGATGTGAGCAGGTCGACGACTGTCGAGCCCAGCTCGCCGGGCAGCAGTCCGGCCAGCTCGGTCGTGGGGAGCAGATCGGCCAACCCGGCCGACAGGTCGCCCGGGTTGAAGCCGCCCAGCAGAGTAGCACCGCCGGCCTCGGCGGCCGCGGCCTCGGCGGCCACGCCTGCAGGTGAGCCGGACAGATCGCCATGCAAAATCCCGGTGATGTAGTCGATCAGCTCAGAGGGCCACTGAGCCCACGCCGAAATGAGTTGGCTGGTACCGGTCTGAATCGCGGTCAGGATCGTTGCCGGATCGCCGCTGAAGAGGGAGGAGGCAATGTCCCACACTGCTACTTGCGGTGGCACGATCAGGTCACGCGTCAGGACGAACAGCTCCGTCAGCGGATCGTTAAATGTCGGGATGGCGGTGCCGTTCCAGCTGTCCAATGTCCAGCCGTCGGTGGGATTGCCGCTGAATTGGATGACGCCGGCGAAGTTCAGGAGCTGGTTCTGTTCGTTGACCGCATTATGAATAAGCGCGGGGACGAAGTACGGGAGATCGGGGTTTTTCACGTTCAGCATCGTCCAGGCCCAAATCGACAGCTCATTGTTGAACCCCACCTCGGTGATCTGGCCGTTGTCACTGACGACCGGGTTGGCGATGCCGTTGTCGTACATCGTGTCGACGGCAGCGGTAACGTATTGGTCGAGCTGCGCCCCGTTAACGGGTACGCCGCCTGGCATCGGCACAAACAGTTGTCCCAGCGCCCACAAAAGCACGGTAATTTCGAACAAGATGCTGCCCGGACTGTGCTGCGTGATGCCTGGCCCAAGATAAAGAGAGCTCTGGACCTCGTTGAGCCCGACCAGTTGATGTACCTCCATATCGGGGTAATACGCGGCGAAGGGCGATGCGGTTTCCAGGGCCCTGACGCTCGTCGCGGAGAAGATTCCAGAGACGTTGGAACCGAGCTGCTCGTGGAGGAACTGCGCAGTGGCGTCTGCCTGTTCGATGCCGGTCTGGTCCGGCGGCGAGCCACCCCCGCAGGGCGCCACCGTGCACAGTGGAGGTCCGGGGGTTTCGGACGTCCAACCAGGAGGCGGCGGGGTGGTGGCTCCGTGCCGCACGATGTCGATGGTGACATCGGTTTCGCCAGTGGTGAGCTGGATGGCCGACACGTGGACGCCGGACGGCGGCGCTGGTATCGGGGTGGCGGCGATAACGCTTGCGCCGACCAAAGCCACACCGCCAGTTGCACAAATGCGACGTGCCGAGGCCATATTTTCCTCCTGGGATTTGCCGATAGATACGCGCCGCCTCATCGGGTCACCGCCGCGGTATGTCCGACTACGGTGTTCTCGATATGTCCGATGCCGTCGACTTCGACACGGACCCGGTCTCCAGGCCGTAGCAGCCGCCCAGCGGCCCAACCGATTCCGGCGAACGTGCCGCATGCGACGAGATCGCCCGGTTCGAGTAGGCAGAAGGTGCTGAGCTTGCTGACAATTTCGGCGGGGCTGAAGATCAAATCGGCCATGCGGCCCCGTTGGCGGAGCTCTCCGTTGAGATGGGTTCGCAACTCGGCGTTATCGAGGTCGAAATCGGAGGCCGCCACGAGCCAGGGCCCCAACGGCCCATGGGTGGGATAGCTCTTCGCCAGGTTGGTGGCGGTTGGATTGTCGAACTGCAGATCGCGCACCGAGACGTCATTGGTGATCGTGTATCCGGCGATACCGTGGCGGGCTTCCTCGACCGTGGCTTCGTGCAGCGGGGCGCCAATCACCGCGGTGAGTTCGCCTTCCCAGTCCACTTTGGATCCGTAGGGTGGCAACACGATCCGGTCGTATGGTCCTGTGACTGAGGACGGAGCTTTGGCGAAGAAGTAGGGAAGCTTGGGCCGCGGGTGGGCCACCAGGTAGCCCGCGCCCAGTGCGATCAACCGGGGCTCCCGTAACAGCCAGCGGAGGTTGACCTCACGCCGATGGTCGCGGGCGTTGAGCCCGATCGCGAGGAACTTCGGTGGCCGGGGTATCGGCGCGGCCAGAGTCACTGAGGCCAGCGGTATGCGTGGTCCCCTGGTGACCCTCGATTGCACGCTGTGCTGCCAATCCGGTTGTGCGAGCAGCTCGGTGACTGACGGAGGGCCGCCGTCGGTGGATAGGTCGACGACGGTGTCATCAAGGATCGCAGCTGGATGGTGTGCGCCGTCGTCGCAGACGAAGGTGCCGAGCCGGATTTGCGCCGTCACAGCGTCTTCCAACGGATCGTGCGCATTCCGCTGCGGGCCGTCTTTCCATCAGGCGGAGCCGATCCTCGCCGGACCAGTTCGGCGGTGGGAACGCCTGCGCTGAGAAGTCGCTCCAACACGTCGGGATCGAACTCGACACCGATCGGATTGGCGTTGAACTCCCCGCCGCCGATCCATTCCATCAGTTCGTTGTTCGAACCGAAGTTGTCTACCTGCAATTCGAGCCGGTTGCCGTCGGGATCCTCGTAATACATCGACGTGGTCGGGCCGTGATTGATGCACCAGACCGGGTGAATGCCGTGATCGGCAAGCCGGCGGTAGGTGGCCACCAGGTCGGGCAGGGCGTTGTAGGTGAACGCGATATGGTCGACGCCGAATAGCTTGCGGTGCAGTCTCCACACTTGCGCAGGTAGCCGCAGCGGGCGCGGCACTGTCACCAGGGCGATCCGGTGGTGTTCGGAGTCGTAGGTGAGAAAGGCGATCCGCTTGTTTCGGAATACCACGACAGCGTCGAGTACCTGGGTGTACCAGTTGATCATTTCTTGAGGGCGCGGTGTTTTGAACACAATATGCGCCAACCGACTCGGGGCGCCCGGCCGGGGAAGTTGCTGCGTGAGGTCGTCTGGGCCGACAAGTACGCCGTAGCGGGGTGGATTGACGCTCATGGGAGTGGACCTCCAGCAGATGTGCGGTGGGCCGGCAGGCGGGATCGGGTGCCGGCGATTCGGACCGGGAGTCGGGTGAAGCCCCACATTCCGATGTCCTTGTCGTCCAATCGTGTTGGGCTGTTGGCGGGATCGAGCTGCACGGACTCGACGTGCTCGGTGAAAGCACGCAGCGCGATACGCGTTTCGAGTCTGGCCAATGGGGTTCCGAGGCAGGTGTGGATGCCGGTGCCGTACCTCGGTGACCACGCTGTGGCCGGCGACGGTCCAAAAGTTCGGATGACCGGGTACCGGCTGCACAGGAGGATCCATGAGCCGGGCATAGTGCGTATGCGGGCAGCGGCGGATAGCACGGCTGAGAGGGTCGAACGGTGTGTCGTGGGTCATGGGATCTCTCCGCGGCGCAGCGCCTCGACCACGTCGGTGGGGCCGAGTTCGTCCGGGAACAGCGGTTTCTCCTGATCTACGTCACCGGGTCCGCACCGGGGGGCGTCGATGGTCACGTCAGCTCCGTTGGGGTCGCGATACCACAACCGCGTGTACCCGGGGTGACAAGTGGCGCGGTAGGGGTGGCAGTCGATCGCTGCGAGGCGCTCCACTGCGGCCAGGGTGTGTACCGCATCGCCGGGAGCCAGGCTGATGACAATGACACCGCAGGCTTCCCGGTGATGATCCAGGGCGATCTCGGAGCGTTCGATCACCATTCGCAGGGACTGAACTGATAGTCGCGTAGCCCGCGGGTGTAGCGCCTCGGGCTGAGCATCCAGTAGCGCGGCCCACCATCGGGTCATCGGTTCTGGGCGGGCCGTGAGGATCCGTAGCTCAGGAGTCAGCGTCGTCATGCAGTGATGTCCTGATCCGCTGCAGTGACGTGCAGCGCCGAGAGGGCGGCAAACGCTGTTTGGGCCGAGACGCCGTGCAGTCTTGCGGCGATGTGGTGGTCGGGCCGCACCAGCAATGCCGCATCGGCTGTCAGTCCCCAGCGCTTCTCCCGCAGTGTGGTGTCGGCGATTGCGGCCAGTGCCACCGAGGCAGTCGAAATCGCGGCCTCCCACTTCGGGCGGAGCGGCTCTGCCACGAGTAGCGTCGGGCGGTCTGCGGCGATCTGGTCGAGAGTCGACCGCCGGGAGACGCCATCGTCGACCCACGCGTGCGGCAGTCTTCCGCCGACATGGACGGCCGGTGTGTAGAACTCGGGATCGGTGGGGGGCGGTGTCGATCCGTCGGGCAGGAGGGCGCCCGAGGAGTAGACCGTGCCGAGGTCGCGACCCCAACTGCGATAGTGCGGACCCTGTTTCGCGATCGCGGCGGCTGCGCGGCGACGAACTCGCTGCCCGAGTGGGCCGCGCGCCGCGGCCAATCTCAGCGGTTGATAGCCCAGCCGAGTGAACACAGCCAGCGCCCAGCGCATTACCGAACGCCCTACGCTGCCCCGATGTTCTCTAGCGCGCGCCGAATGCGCGCGGCCCAACACGGCCGGTAGCGAGCGCACCGGTGTGCGGGGTATTCCCGGTGCTGCCAGTACGTCGAGCAATCCATCGAAATTGCGCACCGAAGCGTCGGTGGCTGACCGTCCGATGGGGCGGCGTTCGGTGTCGTAGCTGTCGAGTAGATGGCCGCCGGCGCGACCGGTCAGCACCCACGCCAGCTTCCAGACCAGGTTGTGGACGTCTGCGACGCCGGTGTTGAGGCCGAATCCACCGGTGGGAGGGAACCTGTGGGCGGCATCCCCGGCCAGAAAAGTGCGTCCTGATCGATAACGATCGGCGACCTGTGCCGTCATCGCCCACGACTGCACGGACTTCACCACCACTTCCACGCTGGGGTCGCCGATCGCGTTACGGATAAGGCGTTTGCACACCTGCGGCGGATAATCGGCGAGGGTTTGCAGCGGTGGGAAGTAGGGGATCTGAAACACCAGATCCTCCGGTGAACGGTGAATGATGATGGTGCCCAATCCCTTTGACGTATGCGTCCACAACACCGGCCCGCGCCGGTTGCAACAGAATCGCTCCAGGTCCGCCGAGAAATGCACACTGACCACGTGCTGCAGCACTGGCCCGGACAGCGCAATCCCGAGGTCGCGCCGAACCGGACTGGCCGCCCCGTCCGCGGCCACCACGAAACGTGCCCGAACCTCGGTCACGCTATCGGCGTCGCGGGCAAGGACAACGACATGACCGTTGTCGCCGCGCTGGCCGATGTACTCCCAGCCGACGCGGAAGTCCACGAGATCGTTGCCGCGCAGTCGATCCCACAGCAACTCTTCGAGGACGTTCTGTGAAAGGTGTGCAGCCCGTGTAGGGCTGGCCGACTCCACCGCATCCAACTGTGCGGCCGGCAGATCCAGGATCGGTACCCGTCCCAACTCTAGGCCCGCCACGGTTGTGCAGTAGGTGATGGCACGCAATTCGTGCACCGGGGCGCTGAGCCGACGGATATCGCGGTCCAGGCCCAGCTGGCGCCAGATTTCCAGCGACCGTGTTGACAGGACGTGGGCGGCCGGGTGCGACTGTGGGCTGGTGCGACGTTCGATCACCACGGTGGGGATGCCGTGCGCGGCCAATAGGAGTGCGGCGGTCGCACCGACAGGTCCGGCGCCGATGACGATCACGGCGCGATCCGGCTCGACCAACGAACACCCCCTCTACATTAACTAGAACAATGCGATGCATCTGTTCTAGTCGATTGTCAATCGACTTGCGCAGTTTTGGGGAGCACTGTGACGGGTGTGATTACTGTCGACACCGAGCGTGACGACGAACTAGCCTGCAGAACCGTCATCGAGGGCGCGACAGCGTATCTCGCTTGCGGGGCGAGGGCGCAGACTGCCGAATACGTGGGCGGATCAGCTCCCGCACGGCGTCGATGAGAGCATTCAGCACACGGTCGTGATCGACGGTGTCGGTGCCTGACGCCTGGGCGGTGATCCAGCCGACAGTGGAGACACGCATCAACATCACGACGGCCTGCGGATCGGCGCAGTCTGCTACACCGGACTCCGTGAGCCGAGTCAGTTCCGCGACTGCCAGCGTCCTGAAGGTGTCCAGGATCTCACGGCCGTGTTCACGCAGCCGTCGTTCGTTCACCCGCCCCTGTTCCAGGAACACCCTGCGCAGGAATGGATCCCGTACGATCTCGCTGTTGAGTCGACGGACCCTGTCCAGGAAGGCCTCGACGGGATCGTGCTGTTCGGTCGGCGTGATGTGCACCAGGAGACGCTCGACGCGTTCACTCATCGCAGCGCTGAGCACCCCGGTCTTTCCTTCGGGGAAATGATGGTAGAGCGTGCCCAGTGCGAGATGGGCGCGTTCGGCGATCTCGCGTACACCCGTCTTGTCGTAACCGACCTCCCCGAACAGCTCCTGGGCTGCGGCGATGATATCGCCGTACTTCGGGGACCGCCCCGTAGCGGACTCAGTCATGCCGATCACATGCGCCGCGCAGATGGCCGCTCGGGCCGTAAGACGGCCGAATTTCCACAGCTATCGACGTTATCAGCGGTGGTCGACAACCCCGCTCCGACCCGCATTGCCAATCTGAGGGTCCCCACCTTCCATTTTCGTCGAGTGCCCGCCGTCGACATCGAGCAAATCGACGTTAAGTGCCTGGTCGGATGTGAGCCGGTTCGAGAGCCCCGTATTTTTTGCGGTAGCAACGACGCGACGTGGAAGGCGCAAGGTGGTCGAAGGCTTCGACGGTAGCGGGGGCGATAAGCGGCGGGTCCGGGCCCCTCGATCGTCCGGCCCGGGCCGAGCACGCCGGCCGCAGCCGCAGCATGTCCCGGTAACCGGTTCGCACCCGTCGGAACACGGCCGAGCACCGGCCGACGACCGGCCGGCGATCCCCCCCGGCGTGGAAGCCGGGCAACTGGCGCCCGAAGTTCGCAGTGAACTGCGAACCCTGGATCGCGCAACAGCCGATGCCGTCGCACGCCACCTCGTGGCAGCGGGATCGCTGATCGACGACGATCCCGAGGCGGCGTTGCAGCATGCCCGCGCGGCCCGGGCCCGGACGGCGCGCCTGCCCGCCGTGCGCGAAGCCGTCGGGATCGCGGCCTACCGCTGCGGCGACTGGGCGCAGGCCCTGGCGGAACTGCGTGCGGCGCGCAGAATGGGCAGCAAGTCGGTGCTGCTGCCGATGATCGCCGACTGTGAGCGCGGGCTGGGCCGCCCGCAACGGGCGATCGACCTGGCATGTGGCGCGGAGGCGGCGCAGCTATGCGGCGACGACGCCGACGAGCTGCGCATCGTCGCCGCCGGAGCCCGTGTCGACCTCGGCCAGCTGGAGCAGGCCCTGACGGTGTTGTCCACCCCGCCGCTGGATCCGCGCCGCACCGGATCGAGCGCCGCGCGGCTGTTCTACGCCTACGCCGAGATATTGGTGTCCCTAGGCCGGACCGGCGAGGCGCTGCAGTGGTTCCTGCATTCCGCGGCCGCAGACACCGACGGCGTCACCGATGCCGAGGACCGGATCGGGGAGCTCAGCTGAGATGACAACCCTTGCCGCCCAACATGATTGCTTGCTGATCGACCTGGACGGGACGGTGTACTGCGGCGAGGAGCCCACCGAGGGGGCGGTGCAGTCGCTGCAGCGGGTGCAGACCCGCACGTTGTTCATCACCAACAACGCATCCCGCAGTGCGGCCGACGTGGCGGCACACCTACGCCGGCTCGGCTTCGCCGCGGCCGGCGACGACGTGGTGACCAGTGCGCAGGTCGCCGCCGATCTGCTGGCGGCGCAGCTGCCGCCCGGGTCACCGGTGCTGGTCGTCGGCACCGAGGCGCTGGCCGCCGAGATCGCCGCGGTCGGGTTGCGACCGGTACGCCGCTGCCACGACGAACCGGTGGCGGTGGTCCAGGGCCATTCCCCCGACACCGGCTGGGCCGATCTCGCCGAGGCGGCGCTGGCCATCCGGGCCGGTGCGTTGTGGGTGGCGACCAACGTCGATCGCACGCTGCCCTCCGAACGGGGCCTGTTGCCGGGCACCGGTGCCATGGTGGCGGCGCTGCAGGCGGCCACCGATGCCGCACCTCAGATCGCGGGTAAGCCGTCGCCGGCTGTCATGAGAGATGCGCTGGCCCGTGGCGACTTTCACGCCCCGCTGGTGGTCGGCGACCGGCTGGACACCGACATCGCCAGCGCCAACGCCGCCGGGTTGCCCAGCCTGCTGGTGCTGACCGGCGTCAGCACAACACGCGACGCCGTCCAGGCGGTAGCCGAACACCGGCCCACTTATATCGCCCACGACCTGCGCGCGCTGCACGAAGACGCCGGCCAGCTCGTGGTGGCCGCGCAACCGGGTTGGCAGGTCACCGTCCGCGGTGCGACGGTAACGGTCGAGTCCGGACACCCGGGTGCTCACGGTGACGGGCTGTCGGTCGTTCGAGCGCTTGCCCGGGCGGTGTGGGACGCGGACCTCGACGGGCGCGCGTTCACCGTGACGGCCGGCGACGATACCGCCCGCGAGGCTTTGCAACGCTGGTCGCTGCTCACGGGGCACGCGGTGTGAGAACCTGGTTACGAGCACGGTGCGCTTTAAGCTCGACTTTCGCAGTTATGCGGCGGCTAGTTTGTCGTCGGGGTATTTGTGGGGGTTGGGTTGAGCTGGGGCAACGCCGTTACATCGGGTGACGGCCGGGGCGCGCGCCGTCGGGATAGTCGTCGAGCTTGGCATTGAGGTGTCGGAGTCGTCGGCGAGTTGCCCGGGGTCGGCGTCGAGCATCCGGGGGATCATCCGGTCGGCCAGGATGCCGCTCTGGGCGAACCGGCCGATCGAGTCGAAAGCGACACCGCTCACCGGTTTTCCGTTGCGGATGACATCGGAGACGACCGCCACCAGCGACACGGAGTGCTGGGAGACGTCGACCACCGCGTTGGCGATGTCTGGTTTGGGGTCTCTGTGCAGGGCAACCGGCGTCTGCACGATCTGGGTGATCGGCATCGCGGTCGAGGCTGAGCGGGGTCGAGGCTAATCGGGGTCGTCTTCATCGTCGTCTCCATCTTCGTGGTGGAGGAGTTTTTCGGGGTGGTGGTATCGGTTGATGCGGGGTTGGCCGTAGTCGAGATGCGGCGGTGGGAGGGTTTC